>NZ_JBICMC010000084.1:0-105238 GCF_043106005.1 Pseudomonas sp. GLN_2
GTCGCCTGGACTACTGCGCGCCTTAGAAGCAAGATCAAAAGCGAGAAGCGAATTCGGTGATCGGCCGGCACCGCCGATGCATTCGGTGAGGTTCTGCCCGGTCATCTGGATAAGGATATCGCCGGCATGGCTGCCCTCGGCCTGGTGTACCAGGAAGAACGCTGTTGCTCTTGCTCTTGCTCTTGCTCCTGCTCTTGCTTTGGTTTTTGCTTCTAAGCGCGCGGTAGTTCAGGCGACGCAGATTGCGACTTCAGGAGGCAGAGCGCAGGGCTTGCGGAGGGGGGTGACGGGCATGGATGCCCGTCAAGCGCTGGGCCCCAGGATGGGGCCTGCAGCGCGGTCCTCCCGGGAGCAAGCCCGGAGCGAGGGGACCCCGGAGCGTAGCGTAGGGGCCGGATGATGGGAGCCGACGGTTTTGGTTACTTTGGCCACGACCAAAGTAACCCGCCGGAAGGGCGGAAAGGTGAATAGGCGCCTACATCGTGAATGAATGTCTACTTGATGTGAAAGCGCACAACCCAAAGGCCCAAAGGCTCAAAGGCTCAAAGGCTCAAAGGCTCAAAGGCTCAAAAGCTCAAAAGCTCAAAAGCTCAAAAGCTCAAAAGCTTAAGCGCTGGTTCTGATCGGGCGTACAGTCCGTTTGCGATGGCGACGCCGACTCACCTTTCCGCCCTTACGGCGGGTCCCTTTTTGTCGTGGCAAAAAGGGACCAAAAACCGTCGGCTCCCATCATCCGGCCCCTACGCTGCGCTCCGGGGTCCCCTCGCTCCGGCCTTGCTCCCGGGAGCACGCGCTGCAGGCCCCATCCATGGGGCCTCAGCGCTTGACGGGCATCCATGCCCGTCATCTCCCTCCGCAATGCCTCCACTCGGCCTCCTGAAGTCGCAATCTGCGTCGCCTGGACTACCGCGCGCTTAGAAGCAAGATCAAAAGCGAAAAGCGAAAAGCGAAAAGCGAAAAGCGAAAAGCGCTTAGCGCCGTACCTGCTTGAGGGTTTCGGCAATCAGGAATGCCAACTCCAGCGACTGATCAGCATTCATCCGCGGATCGCAATGGGTGTGATACCGGTCAGACAACGCATCCTCGGTGATCGGCCGGGCACCGCCAATGCATTCGGTGACGTTCTGCCCAGTCATCTCGATATGGATACCGCCAGCATGGCTGCCCTCGGCCTGGTGTACCTGGAAGAACTGCTTCACCTCATCCAGAATCTGCGCAAAATCGCGGGTCTTGTAACCGCTGCTGGCCTTGATGGTGTTGCCGTGCATCGGATCGGAACTCCACAGCACCTTGCGCCCCTCGCGCTCGACAGTGCGGATCAGCCCCGGCAAGTGGTCGCCAACCTTGCCCGCGCCCATGCGCACGATCAGGTTCAAACGCCCCGGGTCGTTGGCCGGGTTGAGCGTGTCGATCAGGCGGATCAGCTCTTCGGGGTTCATGCTCGGCCCAACCTTGACCCCAATCGGGTTGTGCACGCCACGCAGAAACTCCACATGGGCCCCATCGAGCTGGCGGGTGCGGTCACCGATCCACAGCATGTGCGCCGAGCAGTCGTAGTAGTCGCCAGTCAGGCTGTCCTGGCGTACGAAGGCTTCTTCATAGTTCAGCAGCAGCGCTTCGTGGGCCGTGAAGAAGCTTGTTTCGCGCAGCTGCGGCGCACTGTCCAGGCCACAGGCACGCATGAACGCCAGGGTTTCATCGATGCGATTGGCCAACTGGTGGTACTTGTCGGCCAGCGCCGAGTTGGCGATGAAGTCCAGGTTCCACTTGTGCACCTGATGCAGGTCGGCAAACCCGCCCTGGGCGAACGCACGCAGCAAGTTGAGGCTGGCGGTGGCCTGGTGGTAGGCCTGCAGCAGCCGCTCCGGGTCCGGAATGCGGCTTTTGGCGTCGAAACCGATGCCGTTGACGATGTCGCCACGGTAGGCGGGGAGGGTGACGTCGCCGATGGTTTCATCGCCAGATGAGCGCGGTTTGGCGAACTGACCGGCCATACGCCCCACTTTCACCACCGGGCAGCCGGCGGCAAAGGTCATGACAATGGCCATTTGCAGCAGCACCTTGAAGGTGTCACGGATTTTTGCAGCCGAGAACTCGGCGAAGCTCTCGGCGCAATCGCCGCCCTGAAGCAGGAAGGCACGGCCTTCGGTGACCTCGGCGAACTGCCGGCGCAGCTCGCGCGCCTCACCCGCGAACACCAGCGGCGGGTAGCTGGCCAGGGTCTGTTCAACCTTCAGCAGGTGCGCGGCATCGGGGTAGGTCGGTTGCTGCTGGATCGGCAGGGCACGCCAGCTGTCGGGGCTCCACGGTTGGTTCATCTTGGGCTCGGTCTTGTCGGTTGTAGGCTATGGGCCATGGTAACAGTTGGCGCTGCGCTTGTTGCATCAAGGGTGTTGGCGGACAATGCGCGTTTTTGCGCAGGCGGGTGGTGGACATGACGGCGGAACGGCAAGAGCGGCTGCTGGCACGGGTGGAAGATGCGTTTGGCGTCATCAGCGTGTACGAAGTAGACGACTACCGCTTTCTGGAATTCGGCGATGCGATCGAGCAAAGCTGTGTGTTCACCGCCGACCCCAGCTGGCTGGAGTACGACTACACCCGCGCCATGCTGGTGGGGGCGCTGTGCCACGAACTGCCTGAGAGTGCACTGTTTCTGGGCCTGGGCGCCGGCACGCTGACCCAGGCCTGCATGAAGTTCCTGCCGCTGGAAGACATCGAGGCCATCGAGCTGCGCCCGGATGTGCCGCGCCTGGCCATGGATTACCTGGGCCTGGACGACGACCCGCGGCTGTATGTGCGCATCGGCGATGCGCTGGAGCTGCTGCCCACGGCAGAAAAGGCCGACCTGCTGTTCGTTGACTTGTACACCGACCATGGTCCTGGGGTCGGGCACCTGGCGTGGAACTTTCTGGAGAACTGCCAGCAGCACCTGAACCCGGGCGGCTGGCTGGTGATCAACCAGTGGGCCACCGATGATGGCAGGCCGCTGGGCGCGGCGTTGTTGCGCGGGTTGTACCACCGGCATTACTGGGAACTGCCTGTGAAGGAGGGCAATGTGATCCTGCTGGTGCCGGCAGACCTGGAGCAGTCGCTGAACCTGGACGGTTTGAGAGCCAGGGCCGAGGCGCTGGCGCCACGTTTGGGGTACAGCCTCGATGGGCTGATCCGCGAGATTCGGCCGGCTACCTGAGTGGCTGACGCGCGCCGACACCGAGCGCGTAAGGCTTCAGGGGATTATCGATTCAGCCTGTCGTGCGCGATGGCCCGATACTGGCCCTGCCTCCATGAAAATTTTCCTCACGTACGCGACTATTTCAGGTATAGTACGCGCCGGTCTTTTAGCGGACCTCAAAATCAGGTGGTGCAAATCCTCCGAGTCCAGCTTCGGCTGCGCGTCCGCTAGGCGGACCTTCCCAAGTTTTCTTTTTCAATCGTTTTCGCAAATCCCCGCCGCCAAAGCTGCCTGGGTGACCTGACGGTCTTTCAAGGCATGTGCAGCTTTGGAGCATGGGTCTTTGCGGATGCACCTAGAGGCAGACCCATGACCCAGGAAACCGGCGGCTTCGCCGCTCTCGATCTTAACCCGAACATTGTTGCTGCCGTTGTGGCTACCGGCTACGAAGAGCCGTCCGCCATTCAGCAACAATCGATCCCGATCATCCTCGCCGGTCACGACATGATCGGCCAGGCGCAGACTGGCACCGGCAAAACCGCTGCCTTCGCCCTGCCGATCCTGAACAAGATCGATGTGAGCAAGCGCGAACCGCAAGCCCTGATCCTGGCGCCAACCCGTGAGTTGGCGCTGCAAGTTGCTACCGCTTTCGAAACCTACGCCAAGCAGATGCCGGGCGTGAACGTTGTCGCCGTCTACGGTGGTGCCCCGATGGGTCCACAGCTGCGTGCGATCCGCAACGGCGCGCAAATCGTCGTGGCCACCCCGGGCCGTCTGTGCGACCACCTGCGTCGTGACGAAAAAGTCTTGTCGACCGTACAGTACCTGGTACTGGACGAAGCCGACGAGATGCTGAAGCTGGGCTTCATGGACGACCTCGAAGTGATCTTCGACGCAATCCCGGCTACCCGTCAGACCGTACTGTTCTCCGCTACCCTGCCGTCGTCGATCCGTTCGATCGCCGAACGTCACCTGCGTGAACCCAAGCACGTCAAGATCCAGACCAAGACCCAGACCGTTACCGCGATCGAGCAGGCCCACCTGATGGTCCACGCGGACCAGAAGATCCCGGCTGTGCTGCGTCTGCTGGAAGTGGAAGAGTTCGACGCGCTGATCGCCTTCGTGCGTACCAAGCAAGCCACCCTGGACCTGGCCGCCGCGCTGGAAGCCAAAGGCTACAAGGCTGCTGCACTGAACGGCGATATCGCCCAGAACCAGCGTGAGCGCGTGATCGACTCGCTCAAGGATGGCCGCCTGGACATCGTCGTCGCCACCGACGTCGCTGCCCGTGGCCTGGACGTACCGCGCATCACTCACGTGTTCAACGTTGACATGCCGTACGACCCGGAATCCTACGTACACCGTATCGGCCGTACTGGCCGTGCCGGTCGCGATGGCCGTGCACTGTTGCTGGTTACCCCGCGTGAGCGCCGCATGCTGCAGGTGATCGAGCGTGTTACCGGGCAGAAGGTTGCCGAAGCGCGCCTGCCGAATGCCCAGGCCGTGCTGGATGCCCGCATTAAGAAGCTGACCTCGAGCCTGGCTCCGCTGGTAGCCGAAGCAGAAGCCACCCACGGCGAGCTGTTCGACCGCCTGACCACCGACCTGGGTTGCAGCGCGCGTGCTCTGGCTTCGGCCCTGCTCCGCAAGGCCACCAATGGCCAGGCGCTGGACCTGGCGGCGGTAGAGCGCGAGCAGCCACTGGTGCCGAGCTTCGCCCCGCGTGGTGAGCGTACCGAGCGCGGTGAGCGTGGCGAGCGTCCTGACCGTGGTGATCGTGAGCGCCGTGCACCGCTGCCGTTGGCCGAAGGCCGCGTGCGTTGCCGTACCGCCCTGGGTGCCCGTGATGGCATCGCTGCCAAGAACCTGCTGGGGGCGATCCTCAACGAAGGTGGCCTGGCGCGTGACGCTATCGGCCGCATCCAGGTGCGCGACAGCTTCAGCTTGGTCGAGCTGCCGGAAGACGGCCTCGAGAAGCTGCTGTCCAAGCTCAAGGACACCCGCGTGGCTGGCAAGCAGCTGAAGCTGCGTCGCTACCGCGAGGATTGATCCTGGCGTAACGAAAAAATCCCCGGCTTAGGTCGGGGATTTTTTTTGCCTGTACCGGCCCTTTCGCGGGCAAGCCCGCTCCTACAGGTACCCCACAGATTTCAGTACCTGTAGGAGCGGGCTTGCCCGCGAAGAGGCCCTTCAGTCGAACCGATAGATGTCCATCCCCAGCGCGCCCAGGGTAAACCCCTGATGCACCACGCCGAACTTGCTCCCGGCCCCGAGGGCAAAGAACAGCGGCAGCAAATGCTCATCACTGGGATGGTTGCGCACCGCAAACGGCGCCTGCTGCCGGTAATCCAGCAACGCCGCCTGGTCATCCTCCTGCAGCCGGTCTACCACCCAATCCCTGAACGCCAGCGCCCACGGCTCGATCACATCCGGCCCCGCATGCCAGTCCAGCTCACCCAGGTTGTGGGTAATGCTGCCCGACCCCATCAGCAGTACATCCTCGGCACGCAACCCCGCCAGTGCCTGGCCCACTTTTAGCTGCAGCGCCGGCCCCATGTGGCTGGGCAGCGAAACCTGCACCACGGGAATGCTCGCATCCGGGTACATCAGCGACAGCGGCACCCAGGCGCCATGGTCGAATGGGCGTTGCATGTCCAGCCGCGCGGGTAACCCCGCAGCCTTCAACCGCTCACTGACCTGGCCAGCAAGCCCGGGCTCGCCTGGCGCCGGGTACTGCACCGCATACAGGGCCGGTGGGAAGCCGTAGAAGTCATGCCAGGTTTCGGGCTGTGCGCTGCCGGTGACCAGCAGCTCGCGGCTTTCCCAGTGTGCCGACACCACCACGATCGCTTTCGGCCGGGGCAGCGCGTTGGCCAACCCGGACAGTGCCGGCCCGCTGGCGCCGGGTTGCAGGGCAAGCATGGGGGAACCATGGGAAATGAACAGGCTGGGCAGCATGGCGGGGTCCTGAAGGTTAAGATGCAACATCATCGATTAACTACAGATCGAAATCCAAACCAAGTTTTACCGACAAATCATCTAAAAATCGGGAGTAATCATGGAACCAGCGTTCTGGCAGCAGCGGTGGGCCGATAACCAGATCGGCTTTCACCAGGCGCAGGTGAACCCCTATCTGCAGACGTATTGGCCGCAGTTGCAGTTGGCGCCCGGCAGCAGGGTGCTAGTGCCGTTGTGTGGCAAGAGCCTGGACCTGGCCTGGCTGGCCGGCCAGGGCCATCGCGTATTGGGTGTGGAGCTGTCGCGGCGGGCGGTGGAGGATTTTTTCCGTGAGCACCGGCTTGAGGCCGAGGTGCGGCAGCAGGGCGCATTCGAGGTTTGGCGCGGTGGAGATGTGCAGCTGTGGTGTGGCGACTTCTTTGCCTTGCGGGCAGAGGATGTGGCTGACTGCGTGGGGCTGTATGACCGGGCGGCGGTGATTGCGCTGCCGGTGCAGATGCGTGCGCGGTATATGCAGCTGTTGTCGGGGGTGCTGCCGACAAGCTGCCGGGGGTTGGTGGTGACGCTGGACTATGACCAGTCATTGTTGGCGGGGCCGCCGTTTTCGGTCAGGGATGAAGAGCTGAGGCAGGGGTTTGCGGGGTGGCAGGTGGAGCAACTGGAGGCTGTGGAGGTGATTGAGGAGAGCCCGAAGTTTGTGCAGGCCGGGGCGTCGAGTTTGTTGGAGCGGGTGTACCGGCTCAGCCGGTAAGCAGGTAGGGCAGGCTGCCCCGGCCCATGTGGGAGCGGGCGTGCCCACGAACCAGGCGGCGCGATAGATGGCACCGGCTTTGCCGGTGTTCGCGGGCGCGCCCGCTCCCACAGAAGCTGCGTAAGGCCAGGAATAAAAAAGGGCGACCGAAGTCGCCCTTTGTTTTCTCAGGTGGATCAGCCGCGGCGGCGCAGGGCCTCAATGCGTTCTTCCAGCGGTGGGTGGCTCATCAGCAACCCGGCCAGGCCGTGCTTGAGGCCGCCATTGATGCCGAAAGCCTTCATGGTGTCAGGCATGTGCACTGGCAGACCTTGTTCCACGCGCAGGCGCTGCAGGGCGCCGATCATTGCCGCAGTACCGGCCAGGTGCGCACCGGCTTCGTCTGCGCGGAATTCGCGGCGGCGCGAGAACCACATCACGATCATGCTGGCCAGGATGCCAAGGATCAGCTCGGCAACGATGGTTGCTACATAGTAGGCAATGCCTTGGCCCTCTTCGTTCTTGAAGATCACCTTGTCGACGAAGTTGCCAATGATGCGGGCAAAGAACATCACGAAGGTGTTCACCACGCCCTGCACCAGCGCCAGGGTGACCATGTCGCCGTTGGCAACGTGGCCAATTTCGTGGGCCAGTACCGCACGCACTTCATCGGGCGAGAAGCGCTCCAGCAGGCCCTGGGACACTGCGACCAGCGCGTCGTTGCGGTTCCAGCCGGTGGCGAAGGCGTTGGCCTCGTAAGCCGGGAAGATACCCACTTCAGGCATTTTGATGCCCGCTTCGCGGGACAGCTCTTCGACCGTTTGCAGCAGCCACTGCTCGTGGCGGGTGCGCGGCTGGCTGATGATCTGGGTGCCGGTGGTCATCTTCGCCATCCACTTGGAGATGAACAGCGAGACGAGGGAGCCGGCAAAGCCGAACACGGCGCAGAACACCAGCAGGCTGCTGAGGTTCAGGTCGACCCCGTTGGCGGCCATGAACCCGTTGAAACCGAACAGGCTCAGGGTAATGCTTGCAACCAGCACCACCGCGAGGTTGGTGGCTACAAACAACAGAATGCGCATCATGGTTGTTACGTTCTCCTGACGGATGAGTTGTCGCTTACTGCGGGGTATATAAGGGGCCTGCCGCGCCGATTCAATCGGGGGACTATTTCAAACTGTGTACGGCGGAGTATGGCAGAGGATGGCGTGGGGGCTGTGGGATAGAGCGTTGCAGGATGTAAGAAACATTCGGCTTGGGGCTGCGTCAAGGCCGCTGGGTGTTTGCCGCAAGGGGTGTGGCGCCTGTGAGATCGAGCGCCGCGCGGGCGGCGCTCGATCTGCGCCCCACCACCACCCCCGCGTCGAACCTCTCGTGGCCCCCGGCGCCCCCCGTCGAACCCTACTGCGAATAACCCTTCAGGAAATTGCCGATCCGGCCAATGGCTGCTTCCAGGTCGTCCACCCGCGGCAAGGTCACCACGCGGAAGTGGTCCGGCCACGGCCAGTTGAACGCCGTTCCTTGTACGATCAGCAGCTTCTCCGACAGCAGCAGGTCAAGGGCGAACTTCTCGTCGTTGAGGATCGGGCAAACCTTTGGGTCGATCCGCGGGAACGCATACAGCGCGCCCATCGGCTTCACGCAGCTGACACCGGGGATATCGTTGAGCAGTTCGTAGGTGCGGTTGCGCTGCTCCAGCAGGCGCCCCGGTGGCAGCACCAGGTCGTTGATGCTCTGGTAGCCGCCCAGCGCGGTCTGGATGGCATGCTGGGCCGGCACGTTGGCGCACAGGCGCATGTTGGCCAGCATGTCGATGCCTTCGATGTAGCTGTGTGCGTGGTGCTTGGGCCCGGAAATGATCAGCCAGCCAGAGCGGAAGCCCGCCACCCGGTACGACTTGGACAAGCCGTTGAAGGTCAGGCACAGCAGGTCCGGGGCCAGCGAGGCGGTGCTGATGTGCACGGCTTCGTCGTACAGGATCTTGTCGTAGATCTCGTCGGAGAACACCACCAGGTTGTGCTGGCGCGCCAGCTCCAGCATGCCCAGCAGCAGCTCTTTGGAGTAGACGGCGCCGGTCGGGTTGTTCGGGTTGATGATCACCAGCGCCTTGGTGTTTGGGGTGATCTTGGCCTTGATGTCCTCAAGGTCAGGGAACCAGTCAGCCTGCTCGTCGCACAGGTAGTGCACCGGCTTGCCGCCGGCCAGGCTCACGGCGGCTGTCCACAGCGGGTAGTCGGGGGCCGGGATCAGCACTTCGTCGCCGTTGTTGAGCAGCGCCTGCATCGACATGACGATCAGCTCGGACACACCATTACCCAGGTAGATGTCCTCGATGGTGACGCCTTCGATTTCTTTCTGCTGGCAGTACTGCATCACCGCCTTGCGGGCACTGAACAGGCCTTTGGAGTCGCTATAGCCCTGTGCGGTGGACAGGTTGCGGATCACATCCTGAAGGATTTCATCAGGCGCCTCGAAGCCAAACGGCGCCGGGTTGCCGATGTTCAGCTTGAGGATGCGGTGGCCTTCCTCCTCCAGGCGTTTGGCGTGCTTGAGCACTGGGCCGCGAATGTCGTAGCAGACATTGGCGAGCTTGTTCGATTTGCTGAACTGCATGATGGGATCCCGATTGAGAAAACGCGCTACGCCCCGCCGAAAGGTTTGAAAGGGCAGGAAGCGGGTGCCAGACTGAACGCCTGGCACACGAAGCCAACTAATATACGTGCCACCCGCGCCCCGGAAAAGACGGTGTGGGGTGAAATTCAGCCTGCCGAGGTTTCTACATGAAAAAGATCGAAAAAACCCTGGACGAATGGCGGTCGATGCTCGACCCCGAGCAGTACCAGGTCTGCCGCCTCAAGGGCACCGAACGGCCATTCAGCGGCAAGTACAACAGCGAGCGCCGCGATGGCATCTACCATTGCATTTGCTGCGGCCTGGCGCTGTTCGATGCGCAGACCAAGTTCGACGCTGGCTGCGGTTGGCCAAGTTTCTACGCCCCGATCGAGGACAGCGCGATGATCGAGATTCGCGACACCTCCCACGGCATGATCCGCACCGAGGTCACCTGCGCCCGTTGCGATGCGCACCTGGGGCATGTGTTCCCTGACGGCCCGCCACCGACCGGCCTGCGCTACTGCATCAACTCGGTGTGCATCGACCTTCGTCCGCGCGACTGACCGGAGCCCGATCATGGCTGCAACGATGCTGAACATCCCCTGTGTGACCCTGGGTGGCGAGCACAAGACGCTGGGCGACTTCCCGGGCAAGGTGCTGTTGGTGGTCAATACCGCCAGCCAGTGCGGTTTTACCCCGCAGTACAAGGGCCTGGAGCAACTGTGGCAGGCCTACCGCGACCGTGGCCTGGTGGTACTGGGTTTCCCGTGCAACCAGTTCGGCAAGCAGGAACCTGGCGATGCGCGGGACATTGCGCAGTTCTGCGAGCGTAATTTCGGCGTGAGTTTTCCGCTGTTTCGCAAGGTTGAGGTCAACGGCCCAGGCGCTCACCCTCTGTTCGTCGAACTCAAGCAACGCGCCCCGGGTATTTTGGGTAGCCAGAAGATCAAGTGGAATTTCACCAAGTTTCTGGTCGACCCGGCCAGTGGCCAGGTCAAGCGCTATGCCCCCTCCACCAAGCCACAGGCCCTGGAGGCGGACATCGAGCGTTTGCTCAGCCGCTGAAGGGCACCCAATGGTCAACCAGGGCCATTAGCTCTTCGCGGCGGAATGGCTTGGCCAGGTAGTCGTTCATGCCCGCCGCCCGGCAGCGTTCGCGCTCTTCGGGCATGGCGTTGGCGGTGAGGGCGACGATCGGCAACTCGGGCCAGCGGCCGCTTTGGCGGATACGCCGGCTGGCCTCGTAGCCGTCCATCACCGGCATGTTGCAGTCCATCAGCACCAGGTCGAATTCCTCACGCGCCAGCAGCTCAAGGGCCTCCGCGCCCTGGGTGGCCAGTTGCACCTGGCAGCCGAGCTTGGCCAGCATGCCCTTGGCCACCAGCTGGTTCACCGGGTTGTCCTCAACCAGCAGTATCCTCGCACGGCCTTGCTCCTGGGTAATGGCCGGGATGGCCAGCGGGTGTTCGGGTTCATGGCCTTGCAAGGTGCGGCGCAGGGTCTGGTACAGGGCGTTGCGTGCCAATGGTCGGGCCAGCTGGTGCAGCGGGGCCAAGGCCAAGGACTGCTCGTTGGGCAGGAAATTGCCGTAGGCAGTCACCAGCAGGATCGGGGTTTTCAATGCCGGGCGCAGTTCGAACAGGTGCTCGACGTCGTCAGTGATCAACAGGTCGATCACTGCGGCATCCAGCGTGGCGCAACTGTCATGGCGCTGGTAGGTCAGGCCCCAGGCAGGCAGCAAGTGCTGCAACAGTTCATTGAGCCCGCTGCCGGCTGCGCTCAGTGCGGCCACGCGGCCATGCAAGGGTGCTGGCGGGATGGCTTCGGTGTGCACGGTCAGCGGCAATTCGGCGGTGAAACAGCTGCCAAAGCCCGGCTCGGAGCGAATGTGCAGGTGGCCCTGCATGGCCTTGCACAGGTTGCGCGTCAGCGCCAGCCCCAGGCCGGTGCCACCGTACTGGCGGGTGATGCCGGCACCGGCCTGGGTGAAGGGCTGGAAGATGCGCGCCTGGGCGTCTTCGGGGATGCCGATGCCGGTATCCCGTACCTCAAGACGTACACCACCGACAATGGCCATCAAGCGCACATCGACACGGCCGAAGCGGGTGAACTTCAGCGCGTTGGACAGCAGGTTGCTGACGATCTGCCGCACACGCGTGGGGTCGCCGAGTACGCTGCTGGGGAAGTCGCTGGCGATCAGGCAGGTCAGTTCCACGCTTTGCGCGGTGTTCTGCGACAGCAGGTTGGCGGTGTCTTCCACCATCGAGCCCATGTCGAACGCAATGCGTTCCAGTTCCAGCTGGCCGGCATCGAACTTGGACAAGTCGAGAATATCGTTCAGCAGCTCTACCAGCACCTTGCCCGAGTCGTGGGCGATAGCCAGTTGCTGGCGTTGCTCGCTGGGCAGCGGGTTGTCCAGCGCCAGGGCGATCATGCCCAGCATGCCGTTGAGCGGGGTGCGGATTTCATGGCTCATGTTGGCCAGGAAGGCGGCGCGAGCCTGGGCCATGTCCAGCGCTCGGCTGCGGGCTTGTTCCAGCTCCTGGTTGGACAGGCTCAGGCTGCTGTTGCTGGCCTTGAGCTCGTTGGTGCGCGCCGACACGATGTCTTCCAGCTCGTTCAGGTACTGGGTCAGACGGTTTTCCGCAGTGCGCCGCTGTTCGATCTCGGTGGCCATGCTGATGAACTGCTGGTTGGCGACCTTCACCAGCACGCCGATTTCGTCATGCTCGTGTCCGTGTGGGCATTCCAGGCGCGTTTGCCGGGGTTTGCGCGGGTCGCTGCCGCTGAGTGCGCCAATCACCGTCACCAGCGGCTTGGTCAGCATCATGTAGAACAGCGCCAACAGGAGGCCGGTGAGCACCAGGCTGCGGGCAAAGCCATTGAGCAGGGTGATGCCGGCACGGTCGAGAAAGCGGCTGCCGAAGGCGAAGGTGTCGATGTCCAGGTACAGGGTGCCCAGGTATTGCTCCGGCATGTGGGTCAGGTACAGGCGCTCCTTGAACTGGCGTTGCTCGCCGAACAGGAAGTCGCTGAGTGGCCGGGAGCGGTCTTGCAGTTTTGGCCGCTCGACATCGGCCAGCACCGTTTCGTTGTTGTCGATCAGTCGTGCGCGGATGACGGCCGGCGACTGCAGCAGGCCGCGGGTCAGCTCCAGCGCCAGTTCCGAGTCGATGTTGTAGGCGATGCGCGAGGCCGGGTTGTGGCTGATTTGCAGCAACGCGTTCACTTCACGGTTGATGGACGCGTCTTCGCTGGCATAATCGATGCCGATCTGGATGAGACTGAGCAATGTTCCCAGGATGAAGCCGACCAGGACTGTCAACCGGGCTTGCTTGTATGACAGGCGATTGGTGAACTTGATATCCATGAGTCCCGAGCCGGTTTCCCGTTC
This sequence comes from Pseudomonas sp. GLN_2, assembly GCF_043106005.1. NCBI lineage: Bacteria > Pseudomonadati > Pseudomonadota > Gammaproteobacteria > Pseudomonadales > Pseudomonadaceae > Pseudomonas > Pseudomonas sp. GLN_2. The sequence goes on from NZ_JBICMC010000084.1 coordinate 12,868, forward strand.
CTTGCGCTGCGCAAGCATAGCCGAATAGCCCCGGCTGCTGGTGGGTCTGTCTGTTCATTTCAGTTGATCGCCAAGCGGGGGCCGCTTGGCGCCCCTTCGCGGGCTTGTCCGCTCCCACAGGTACAGCTTAGCCCCAGGCTGAAGGCAAGCCCTGAGGGAGCGGGCAAGCCCGCGAAGGGGCGCGCAGCGGCCCCCAAAAAACTGAGATTGTTAGGAGTCGTCATGGACGCTCGCTTGATCGCTTTTCTGGACCGCGCCGAATCGGTACTGGCGCGCCTTGAACCCCTGTTGCCGGCACAACGCCCGCACATCGACTGGGGCACCACACTGGCCGCGCGCTGGCAGCGTGATGGTCGCAGCGGCTACCTGCTGCCGCTGGACGTCAGCCTGGACATCCGCCTGACCGACCTGATCGGCGTCGACAAACAGCGCGACCAGCTGGGCCGCAACACCCACCAGTTCATCAACGGCCTGCCAGCCAACCACGCGCTGCTGTGGGGCTCGCGCGGTACTGGCAAGTCGTCGCTGGTCCGTGCCTTGCTGGCCGAGCACGCCAGCGCCGGCCTGCGCCTGATCGAAATCGAACGTGACCACCTGGCCGACCTGCCGCGGGTGGTCGAGCAACTGCAGAAGTTGCCGCAACGCTTCATCCTGTTCTGCGACGACCTGTCGTTCGAAGCCGGGGAGGGCGACTACCGGGTGCTCAAGAGTGTGCTCGACGGCTCGCTGGAGCAGGCCCCGGACAACGTGCTGCTGTACGCCACCTCCAACCGCCGCCACCTGGTGCCCGAGAAGGAGAGCGACAACGAGAACTGGAAGCGTGTGGACGGCGAACTGCACCCCAGCGAAGCGGTGGAGGACAAGATTGCCCTGTCTGACCGTTTTGGCCTGTGGCTGTCGTTCTACCCGTTTACCCAGGATCACTTCCTGAACGTTGTCGAGCACTGGATTGGCCAGTTGGCACAACCTGCGGGCCTTGTGTGGCAGCGCACCGAAGCACTCGACATCCTCGCCGTGCGCTGGGCCACCGGCCGCGGCAACCGTAATGGCCGTTGTGCCTATCAGTTCGCCCGCTACTGGGTCGGGCTGCAATTGCTGGAGCAAAAGTAAATGATCGACCTCAATGCCAGTGGCGCCGGCCTCGACGGCTATAACCTGCTGGCGGCGCAAGTGCAGGCGCTGTTCGCCGACGAGCGTGACTTCATTGCCAACGCCGCGCAGTTTTCCGCGTTTCTGTATAACCAGGTGGACGACCTGAACTGGGCGGGGTTCTACCTCAACCGCAACGAAGAGCTGGTGCTGGGCCCGTTCCAGGGCCAGGTGGCGTGCGTGCGTATTCCGTTCGGTAAAGGTGTGTGCGGGGCCGCGGCGGCAACGCGGCAGACCCAGCGGGTCGAGGATGTACATGCATTCCCGGGTCACATTGCCTGTGACAGCGCCTCCAACAGCGAGCTGGTGATCCCGTTGGTGAAGGACGGCAGGTTGATTGGCGTGCTGGACCTGGACAGCCCGACGGTCGGGCGGTTCAGCGAGGCGGACCAGGTGGGGCTGGAGCGGTTGGCGGGGATCTTTCTGGCGTTGACTGACTGCTGATCGATGTTGCCTGTGCCGGCCTCTTCGCTTGTAGGAGCGGGTTTACCCGCGAAGAGGCCGGTACAGGTTAACCCATCAGTCGTAGATCACCTTCTTCTTCCAGGTTTCTTCCTCATCGGTCTTGAGCCCATCGGTCAATTCGTTGTGCTCGTCTTCTGCCGGTGCCATGCGGTCCAGCACCTGGGCATTGGCCCGGGCCAACAGTTTCTCAAGATACGTCAGCTGCTCTTCATACACCTTCGGCTCGGGCTGCTTGCGCAAATACTGCACGCCGCGCTCGAAGGCCAGGCGCGCCTGGCCGGGTTGGCCTTTTTGCAGGGCCTGTTGACCAAGGTTGTTGAAAAACTCGATGTGCAGCAGCACCAGGATATGGCGGATTTCCTTGACCCAATGCTTGGCCTCGACAGCGGGCAAGAAGCCCTCATGGGCAGCGCGGGTCACCTGATTGTGCAGCGCCTCCAGCAAGAAGCGTACGTCCTTGGCCTTGATCTCGGTGTGGATCGGGTTGGGTGGGTTGTTGACCGGGATCTTGTCGCCCAGGGCAATCAGCCCCTCCAGTTCGGCGATGCGCGCCTTGAATTCGGCATTGTGCTTGTCCACCGCCAGCAGGCGCTGGTTGAGGTTCAGCTCCAGGCGGGTCAGCAGCAATTTGAGGGCCGGGGTCATGAACTGGCCGGGGAATGTCTCGGTGATTTCGCCACAACGGCGCAGGCGGTCGGCCAGCTCGATCTTCGTCCGGGCGCGTTCTAGCTTGCCATTCTCGACCACGTTGTTGAGGTAGCCGATCACGATCAGCAACGCGATGCCCGCCACGATGAGCAGGGTGATCAGAAGTGGTGTCACCGTTAAAGCCTCATAATAGGTTTGCATGATTGAGTGTAGGAGCGAGCTTGCTCGCGAGAGGCCCTGACAGCCATTCTCTTTTTCTATCGGCAAACTGTGCCATGACTGGATGCTGGCACATTAATGCTGACTTGACGCCAGAAAATCAACGGCAACCCCCTGGAGGCTTGCCGAAACAGCGCTGTGTGTACCCGGAAGTCATTGATTTAAATAAATTTCTACAAAGGGGTTGACGCCTTCCCGAACCATCCATAGAATGCGCGCCACTTGCAGCGTAAAGCACACAGCGAAACGCAGCAGGGAGTGAAAGCAGGCAGTAATGCCAGCAGCGTGTCCCCTTCGTCTAGTGGCCTAGGACACCGCCCTTTCACGGCGGTAACAGGGGTTCGAGTCCCCTAGGGGACGCCAATGCGGGAATAGCTCAGTTGGTAGAGCACGACCTTGCCAAGGTCGGGGTCGCGAGTTCGAGTCTCGTTTCCCGCTCCAGTTTCTCCGGCACTGCTTAGCGGCGGGGCAGGAAAAGAAAATCCAGGCTGAATCGTGAGGTTCATGTTCTGGTGCACTGAAAAGTGTTGTGTGTCCCCTTCGTCTAGTGGCCTAGGACACCGCCCTTTCACGGCGGTAACAGGGGTTCGAGTCCCCTAGGGGACGCCAAATGCGGGAATAGCTCAGTTGGTAGAGCACGACCTTGCCAAGGTCGGGGTCGCGAGTTCGAGTCTCGTTTCCCGCTCCAGTTTAAATACTGTGGCGTCTATGCGGTGCAGTGGTGGTGAAGGCTGTAAAGGCGCTTCACGCCGAACGTGGTAAAGCTTCAAATTGCGGGAATAGCTCAGTTGGTAGAGCACGACCTTGCCAAGGTCGGGGTCGCGAGTTCGAGTCTCGTTTCCCGCTCCAAATCAAGATTTACAGCCCTCTGCGGAAGTCTGTAGATCCTCGAAAATAGACGCTTCGGCGTCTTTTTTCGTTTCAGTCAAAGCCATCGGGATCCATGGTCATCCCGACATTTGGCTTCAACTGCAAAAAACGCCACTCTTTCGGGTGGCGTTTTTTTTGCATCGGGCTACGGCTTGTCTTCCAGTTGGGCTGCCGCATCGGGAAATTTCAACCAGCTCAGCTTATCGTCGAACGACACTTCAACCGACACCCGGAACTGATAGTTGATTGCCAGCCTCAACAGTTCGGTTTTCGTGACGCTACCCAGCACCATCACGCCCGTTTCGCTGGGTACAGGCAGCGCGGTGGCAATCGGCAGCCTGATTTCCCGAGTGACGTTGCCGCTTTCCACCCCGTCGATCCAGGCGTTGACAAATTGCGACGTATGCCGGAACGGCCAGCTTTCCAGGGTAAAGGTGGTGCTTTCGCCCAGTGTGCGCAGGTTCAGTGCGCGGTTGCGGATATCACTGCACTGCACGATTGGCAGTCCTTCGATTTTCCGCACCGTGACATAGTGCGAAGGCGAGGGGGGCACGTCAGGCTTGTCGATTTGGTAATACAGTTCCACCCGGCCGCTCATGTGCGGCGGCACATATAGGCTGGGGATCAGGTATTCAAGTGCGCCTGGCGATATGGGCGTGTTGGTGGAGTAACCGCCGAGCGTCCCGGGTTGGCCCCAGAATACGGTGACAGTCTCATTCGGCCGGATTTCTGCCCCGTCGGGTATGACGAATGTGACGCCGTCGGATGCATTGCCAGGTTCCAGCGTGCTGAAGTAATCGCTGCCCTTCGCCTCCTTGATGTGTGGCGGTGGCAATTCGCGTGGTGCCAGGGAAAGGTCGGATTCCAACGTGACCGCTAGCGCACGCTGGGGGTATGTGCCAGCGCGGTCCTGCACTTCATAACGCACGTAACGCGTGCCGTTGCCAGACTGGCGAATGAAAGCGCCCGGGAAGGTCAGCTCGAGCGGTTTGCTGGTGCCTAGCGGGCTCAGTGTTTCGATGTGCTCCTGGGTCAGTGTCATCATGTCGACCATTTCCTGCCCGGCGCCGTCTTCGCTGTAAAACCACTTCACGACATCGCCTGGCTCCGCACCAATGTACGAGGGGACTGTGCAGACGAGCTTGTCGCCGTTGGCCGCGAGGTAGTCCTCGGTGACACCTTCGCGAATAACGTAGTCGGGAAGCACCAAGCGATCATCTGCGGGGAGCAGCGGCGCGGTCTTGTCGATGTAGATTTCCAGTGGCCGTGAAGACACATGGGTATCGCTGTACAGCGTGACTTCGTAGTGCAGGCGGTGCGGGCCTTCAATAAGCTTGTCGACCGGTACCAATATGAATAGCTCTTCAGGTTCGATAGGCTTGCTGAAGGTCTTCTTGTCGACCAGTACGTCATTCCAGTAGAGGAAAAGGTATTCCTCATCTATTTCCGGGTGCGAATTTGCCCACGGGTGAAACTCTACCCGCAGGGGGGAATAGGTTGCCCGGAACTCGACCGTGTTGGGTTTCCCCCCTTCAACATCGGGTACCACGCTTGGTACGGTTGGGGGGACAAGAGGGGCCGAGTCCAGTTCAGGGGTTGGAGTTCTGCGGTTACCGGAGCGCTTGTTCTGCGTCATCGTCCATCTCCATGTGTCACGCATGAATGCAAAAGGGAAGGCGCATTGGCCTTCCCACGTTTTTTCACCAGCTGTAACGGGCGCCGACGCTCACGCCCCATGGCTGTTCAAGCTTGCTGCCATGGCTGTAATCGAAGTCGGCGTGGGCCTGCCATTTTTCGCCCCAGGCGACCGCCACCCCTGCACCGAGTTCAGCACGCGAACCGGCCAGGTTGCTGCTGAAGCGGTTGTCGTTGACTTTCACCTGGTTGTCGTTGACGAACTCATGAACTGCTGCCACCCGCAGGTAGGGTTGCACGCTACGGCCTGTGCCCGCGCTGAAGGTGCGCCCGACCGAGGTACCCACTTTGCCCAGCAGCGAGTGGGTACTGTTGCTATTGGCGCGCATGCCGTTGTCCAGACTGTAGTCCTTGCCCTGGACCACGAGCCCGGACAGTTGAGCGAACGGTTCGAGGAACCAGTCGTCGGCCAGGTTCAGATGACGCCCCACCTCCAGCGAAACGCCAGCACCCAGGTTGCTGTAGTCACCCTTGGCCTTGCTGCCGTCACTCAGGCGCACGTCGGCCTGGTTGCGGAAACGGTTGATGCGCGCCACGGTGTCGATGTAATAGCCGCTTTCGGGATCGAGCCAGGTGGCGTAGGCACCGGCGTGGTAGCTGTCGACGCTGGCCGAAGAGCCGCGGGCAAGGTTCAGGTCGGAATTGCTGTAGCCGGCCGTGATCCCGACCAGCCAGTTGCCGTCGCCAGCTGCCAGGGGCGCATCTGCGCCGATCGACAGGCCTTGTTGCTGTTGCTGGTACGCCGCGCCAGACGTCGCCGAGACATTGAATTGGTTACCGTAGCTGCGTACCCAGCCACCGGCCTTGCCAGGGTTGCGGCGCACGTCGCCCATGCGGCTACGCAGCACGCCGAGCTCGCCGTACCAGATGGTCGGCACGACGTTGGCCAAGGCCATCACTGTTTGTGTCCCGGGGCTGACCGTACGGGTGGTCGCGTCCAGGTACCAGTCGTTGGCGCCGCGTTGCACCAGGTCGTAGGAATAGGCTCCCAGGTCCACAGAGCCACCTAGCAGTGAGAATTGTGAATCGCCAGCAGCGGTATGCACCACATGCAGGCTGTTGTCTGTCAGCGGATCGTTGCCGCTGGCGCTGATCAGCAACTGGTGGTTGCCGCTGGCGGTGCCCGTCACGTCGAGGAAGTCCGACTGCGAGGTGCTGAAATCGGCCTCCATGATGAAGGTGCCGTTGCCGGTGAGGTTTTCCACGGAAAGGGTAAAGAATTCGCCCGGCCCGCCGAAGCGCACGGCACCGTTATCCAGTGACAGGTCGGTCACCTGGCTGTTGTCGACCAGGGTCCATTCGCCACCGCTGCTGATTTCCAGGCTTGCAACGTTGTCCAGCCGGCCTTTGAGGGTGGCGAAGTTTTCCAGCAGCACGTTGGCGGTGCCGCCGCTGGCGGCGACGATATCGCCGACCAGGTGGCTGTTGTTGACCCGCAGGTTGGCGGCAGCATCCTCCGCCACCTGCAGCAGCATGCCGTTGCCACCCCTGAGGCTGGCACCGTTGATAACGTCGATCTGCGCCGATGCTGCAAAACCGGCCCCTCGGCCGACGGCAATCGCTGGCCCGTTGCGTCCCTCGATCAGGCTGTTGTCGACCACCAGCGTAGAGCCGCGGCCGTCGTCCTCAAGAATGCGCGCGCCATAATTGCCGCCGCTGATGGTGCTGCCGTCCCTGGCAATCAGGGTGCCGGCAACCAGGCGTGCGCCCTCGCTGCTGGCGCCCGTGCCGCGTAGTTCGCTGCGCTGCAGTTCGGCAGAACTGGCATTGAGGGTCGCGCCTTGTACGCCGCCTTCGATCACGCTGTCGTTGATCAAGGCGCGCGAGCCGTTACCCGCCCCTGCAGCACTCAGCGCCAGGCCACGGGCGTCACTGCGGATGGTCGAGCGGTGTACGGTGGCACTGGCACCATTGAGCGCCAGGCCATTGCCATTCGATTCAGCGGTGACCTGGCTATCCGACAGGTTCACGGTGGCGCCCGCCTGGCCGGCGATCTGCAACGTCGTCGCCCCGGTGGCTGTCAGAACGGCCGGGCCGATCACCCGGTAGCTGTCGAGTGTGCTGCCGGCATCCAGCTGAGTATCGGCATCTATGAGGGTTTCTGCCCAGCAGGCACTGGCGAAAAACAACGGGCCTGCCAGCACGAGATGAGCGGGTGTTGAACAGTGGCGAAGGGTGTGAAAAAGGCGGCTCGGCATTCAGGGAAAACCTCGAAGTGAACAAATTTTTGTAAGACCGTTCTGCTTTTCGTTGGAGAACAATCCGCATACCGCGAGGCTAAGCGCGTTAAGTCGCAAAAAATGTAAGGAAATTCCTACTCTTCAATGGAAAATTCCTATAAGTGGATCGGCAGCGGACGATTGCCAAAGCCGCTGCCGAGGCTTGCTCAAGGTTGGCTTACGTCACACGAGCTCCCGGTACCCTGATCGGCGACGCTGATCTTGTTGGCCGTGGTATTGGAGGTAATGGGTGGCTGCGTGTTGATGACGTAGCTCACCTCGGCCCGCCCGCCGGACGGCGCGGCGTCATAGATGGGCTTGATGTGCTGATCGTACGGCTCGACTCGCGTGACGAAGCCGTTCGCGATCTGCTCGGCGTTCAAGGTCACAGTCCAGGTTTTCTCAACGCCATCGATCAGGTTGCCATCCACAATTTGGTCATACACCACCCAGTTCAGTGTCATGGTGGTGTTTGGTGGCACATTGAAGCGGCTGCAGGGCGGTACCTGCACCCTGATCGCCGGGGCGGCGGAGAGGTCATCAGGGTCCCAGAGGGATTGGCAACTCAGCCAGAGCCGGTCCGTTAAACCCAGGAACTCGAGATCGTCGGCCGTCATGTCGATGGCCGATACCTCTACGAACTGTGGAAGCGACTCCTGTTCATTGAGCGCGTTTTCGTCGCCCCTCACGGTGTAATGCACAGGCAGCGCCAGCTTGTTACCAGCTGCCTCGATATAGCTCCACGGGATCGTGACGGACTTGTCGGCACCGGGTGCCTCATCGACAACCCAGCGTGCCGGGGTCACCTGCGTGCCGTCCCAGTAGAAGTCCACTACCTGGGGGGCTGCGGCGCCCTCGAATACCTTGAAGGTCAGCGTGGCGTCTCTGCCGCGGTCGGCCGGGGGAATGAGGTTCGTATCGCCGCTGAAACTGGTGATTGTGGGGGCGAGCATCTTGTCGTTGACCGGGTCCGGCCAGTCGGGGTCGGGGTCAGGGCGTTCCGGGCCAGCAACGGAAAAGTCGACAGCGAAGTCATCGGCCGCCGGTCCGTAGGCGGCGTGGCCACGTAGCACCTGATAGCTGACAGGGGTCGCTACCTCCCCCGAAGCCTTGCCGTATTCGTTTCGCAAGATATCGCTGGGTACGGATATCGATATAGGGAAGGGGCGTGAGCCCACCTGTTCGGCGATCAGGGGCGACGTGCCCCACTTGATCGCGATCTTGTCCTCTTTGCGGTAATTGGTGTAAGCCGGTATGTCCACCTGCACACCCGCCTGTGCATCTTTCAGGCTCAGTACGCCGTCATCTGCCGCTAGCGGCACCTCGGGTGGCAGCAGGTCCTTGGGCTCTGGTGTGAGCACCACATCGACCGTCGCCGGTAACCGGATGCGACTGCGGTTCTGGGCTTTGTCGAACAGGTAGTAGACGATATAGAACCTGCCATCGCCCAGGCTGCGTACCACATCTGCCGGAATGGTTATCTTGCGGTCGTCTGTGACGGTGCCATCGACGACAGGGTTATCGTAGTCCGCATTTTCTTCAGGCCATTCCTTCAGATAGAACGCCTGGTAGGTATCTTTGGATGTACGGTCCGGGTATTCAGGTATACCCAGTTCAATCCCGGCCTGGTGGTTGGTCAGGTAGGCTTCGTTGATGATGTCCGTAGGCGCGGTCAGCGGGGGAGCGGGCTCATCCCCCCAGGGCGGAACACTGTCGCAGATCAGCTCGATGGGATGTGAAACATATTGGTCGCCCTTGTGGTCGACCAGTTCGTAGCGAATCCACAGTTTGCCATTGCGTGGAATGGACGCCTGGGGAAAAGCCAGTGCTAACGGAAAGTCTCCTGGCACGAGGGGCGGGAGAAACTTTTCGACAGGGCCAATGGCCCTGAAGGTGTTTTCGGCGCCAGTCAAGGTGAACTGCAGTTGTAACGTCGAGTAGTCATTTGGATCATTGCCCGGTGGCAGGTCAGACCATGCGGGGATCTCGACGGTCAGGTCGGCTTTCAAGCGGTCTTTGTGCAGCGTGCCATCGTCACTGTCGATGATGCCTTGGACATTGGGGGCGGTCACCGGTAACGGCGCTGTCTTGTCAGGGGCATCTTGCAACTTCAGATACTTGCGCCGGGCTTTGGTGGTGCGGTCATGTTGCTGCGTGCTGAACGTTAGTGGTTTCATTGTTGTCTCCAACAAATATGCCTGCCTGAGGTGTTGAACTGCAGTGACGGGGTTTGTGTTTCGGTTTGTTATTTAGCGTCTGATTTCTGCATACGGTAAATATATTTTATGGCCGACTGGAATATCCTCGGCTATCGGGAAGAAATGCTTGGTTTTTAAGGCTGAGAGGGGGGCTTTGGGGTGGGGGATTTGCCTTGCCATTTTTATGTCGTAAAGGGTTTTCCCGCTGTTAATCAAAGGGTCGTCGGTGATCGATGTGACGGCATAACTGCCAGTGCGGACTGCAATATTTGTTATTCTTGAAAGCAACTGCAATGCGCCCACCGCAAGCCCAAAGATAGCTGCCGAGTAATTCAGGAGTGTCCCAATATTGTTCCGCGTTTCATGCCCCGAAAGTATCCCTTCCGTTTGTAGCGTCGTACCGCTGACTGACAACGTAGCTGTAGCCACCGTGGCCGCCAACTTGATGCCGGTGGCGAGCGATACGCTGGCAATCGCCCCGACGCCTGCCGAAAGTGCCGCACCCGTGCCACTGATGCCGCCACCGGCGGCTGACCAGGCAGCCGCCATTGCCGGCGCAGCTACGCCCCCCGTTATCACGACGGCGGCCACTGTGCCAATGGCGGCGAAGAGTATGCCCAGGCCCATCCCGATCCAGCCGATCGCACCCAAGGCCCTGCCTTGCCAGAGGCTGTAGCTCTTCAGGTCTGCCAGCGATCGGCTCTGCCCGCTATAGCCGATGCTGTAATGCCCGGTCGGGTCGCGGAAGGTTATCGGGTTGCCTTGGCAATAGCCGTAGTAGTTCAGCCCCCCCGCGCCGAAGGGGCTGAGTGCGTCGGGGCTGTGAAAGCGCATCAGCACCGGGTTGTAGGCGCGGTAGCCACTACCGAGCAGATACCAGCCGCTGTCGGGATCGAGCGCTTCGCCGTTGTAGCCCAGGGTGCCGAGCAGTGGATCGTCGGCGTGCCGCTCGCCATAGGCGGTATAACGGACGGCGCGCGTGCTGCCGGCCTGGCTCTCGGCGATCACGCTGTGGCTGGCACTGGTGTGCAGCAGCAGGGGCGATTGCGCACCAGTGCCTTTCTGCTGCTGGCCCAGCGCCTGCTCGTCATGATGCAGGTACAGGGTTTGCAGGCTGTCACGCACGGCCATGCGCAAACGCTGGCCGTCATGCAGCAGCAGCGTGCGCTCGCCGGCCTCGGGCCTGCTGACCAGCAAGCCGCCTGCGTCATAGCCATAGGTGTCCGGGGCGCCGCTGTCGTTAAGGCCCAGCAACCGGTTCTGGCTGTCGTAGCGAATCGGCCGGGCTTGCTCGTCTCGGGTCAGGTTGCCATTGGCATCGTAGCTGAACTCAGGATTGGGCTCGGTGCGCGGCGGTGTGTACTCGATACGCTGCAGCTGGCAGGGGTCGCGTTCGGCATGAATGAACGTGGCGCGTTCAGCGGCCGGCCCACCTGTGAAGGAAGTGACGGTCAACTCGATGTTGTTGTAGGCATCGAAGTTGAACACCTGCATGGCGATGCTGCGGCCCAGCGCATCGCGAGGTTGGTCCGGCCCTGTGCAGTTGTACATGTTCAGGCGTGCATGGCTGTCGTAACCGAACTTTTCGACCAGTCGCGATACTCCGCCGACCTGCAGGGTGCGGCTGAGCAGGAGGTCATCCTTGTCCCAGACGGTTTCCTGTGTACGTTCTGGCTGCCCGGGCTGACGCCAGGTGCGTTTGACTTCACGGTCCTGGTCGTCGTACTCAATCTCGGTTTCCAGGGCCTGTGCGCTGGCTCGGTCATGGCTTGTGATGAATTTGATACGGCCCAGATCATCGTATAGGAACTCGGCCTGCAGCTGCCCCTGAAGGGTTGAGATCAGGCGGCCCTTGGTGTTGTACTCGTGGGTGGTGTCTTCACCGTAGGGTTCGTGGGTGTTCTTCAGACGATCCTGCAAGGTGCTGCTATGAATGCGGCTCCAGGTCTTGCCGTCGCGCTTGTCCTCCCAGTGTTCGGCGGTCAGCTGGTTGGCTTTGTTGTATTCGAAGCGCCGCGCGCATTGCCGGTTGTCGTCGCTCAGCAATCGGGCGCTGACAGGGTCGTAGGCGAAGCTGGCGTGGTCCTCGGGCGCGGTGTTGCTGATCGGCTCATTGGTCAGCTGCAGGTTGTAGTCCAGCTCGATGGTCTCGCCAGCGGGGTTGATGCGTTGGCGCGGTATCGATTCACCGTCGCGGAACAGGAAGTACTCCGTCCGGTCACCGGTGGTGGTCCCTATCAGGCGGTCCAGGCCGTCGAAGTACTGCGCGCCGATCTGGCGGGCGGGCAACTGCACATTCGCCGGGGTCACCACCAGGCGGGTCGGCAGGTCTTCGGCAGAATGTTCGGCGTAGGTGCGGGTGAGCAGGGTTTTATTCGGTTGCTCGGTCGTGAGCATCCGGCCCCAGGCGTCGTAGCTGAATGCAGTGGTGTGGTTGCGCTCATCCGTTTCGGTGAGCGTGCGTCCGAGGCCGTCATAGCTGTAGCGGCGTTCGCCAATCAGCTCCCCCAACGCATCCAGGCGCTTGCGCAGCACCGGCTTGTTGAACAGGTTGAGCCAGGTCTCGGTCTTGCCGCTGATGGCCCGTGCCTGGTGGGTGAATCGGATGTTCCTGCCGTTGCGGTTCTGCACCTGGGACCGTGATCTCACTTTCCCGGCTTCGCGCCAGCTGTAGCGAATGGCGCCCTGGTGATTGGCGTCGCCGATCGGGTCCAGTACGTTGTGCTGCTCCACGTCGTCCGGGCCGATGGTGCAGCATTGCTCACCCCAGTCGTCGTACCGCGTTTTTGTTACCAGGTGCAGGTACTGCTGGGCTTCCAGCCAGTCGGTAACGCTTTCCTTCACCCGGTTGCCGTAGGCATCGTACTGGATGGCCAGGATTTCGTAGAAAGCGCCCGGCCTCGCCTCGAGCACGTTGTCACGGCTCTCCCGGGTCGGCCGTCCGAGGCCGTCCAGCTCGGTTTCGGTGGTGATGCCGCGAGCGTTGGTGACTCGGGCGCGGGCAATGTCGGCATCGCTGGCACAGAGTTGGTAGTCGTAGCGTTTTTTGGCCTCGAACGGTGTCTCTGGCGAAACCCTTTCCTCGGTGACCCGGCGCAGGGCGTCGTACGCCCATTGTGTGTGAACCCCGTTCTCGTTGAGTTCGTAGAGCTTCTCGCCATGCAGCAGCGAGCGCCGTTGAACGGTGGATCGTTGCGCGCCGTCGTAACCAAAGAGGGTCTTGCGGGTTTCCAGTACCTGATGGCCGCCCAGAGGGTCTAGCAGTGAATTGAACTGGTACTGGGTGGTGGTTTCCAGCTTGTTGCGTTTCACCACCTCCTGATAGCGGCGGCCATGCCGCAGGCTGGACTTGGGCGCGTCGAGGTAATAGTAAATTTTCTCTTCCAGGGGGGGCGCCGGATCGTGCGCATGCGTCAGGGTCTCACTGTGCTCGACAATCATGGGGTTGAGGGTGATGGCGTTGCCTGCCAGTGGCGCCAGCGCCTTGTAGCGGTAGTGCTGAGTGAGAACAGGGGCTTGCCCCCGGCCGCTGCTCGCCGGGGTGGTGGTTTTGCTCTTCAGGTGACGAACGAAACCATTGGCATCACCGGGGTAGCCATCTTCCGCTTGCGTGCCATACCACTCTTGGGTCTCGGTCACGCCGTTGGCGAGTTTGCGCCAGATGATGTTGCCCGATGTATCGTAGGTGGTTTCGACGGTTTCAAGTCGGCTGCGCGTGATGTTGTCCGCCAGCGACCAGCGTGTCTGCTCCCTGATCGGCATTTGCAGGGTCGACACCTGTTGATTGAAGGGGACGTCCTTGATGTTGTACTGCATGGTGACTTCATGTACGCAGTTGTTCTGCACGGTTCTGGTCGAGGTCAGCAGATGGAAGCGGTTGAAGGTGCGGGTGATGTCGCGCAGTGCCGTTCCGTCCTCGTCGCGCAAGGTTTCGACCGTTTGATACTCAAAGTCGTACCGTTTCGACTCGTACAGGTTGTCCAGCCCGTTGTCAGACCAACCGATCCCGGCGCCGTAACCCAGAAAGTTGTTCGAGCCCGGGTAGGTATAGGTTCGCTGGAACGCAGGTTGGCCACCGCCCGGTTCGATGACGTGCCGGGTCACGCGCGGCAGGGGGGGCCGGGCGTCACCGGGGAACAGATGGCCACGGTCCTGGTAGTAGAGATATTCACGGGCACCGGTCGGGGGCTCGATCTTGCTCACGCACAACAACCCGTTCACCAGGGCGTAATCCAGGCGCCAGCTGGCCAGCTCACGGGTTGGCAGCACGATTGATGCGACCCAGTCAGTATTGATCAGGTTCATCGCATAAAGGGCAACGGGCTGGCCGTTGTCGCCCTGATAAGGGCGCTCGCGCAATTCGATGCGGCCATCGTCGCGTTCGATTTGCAGCAGGATCTCCTTACGCTCGTCGCTGATCGAGTAGAGCATCATGTAAGACGAGTTGAACGGTTGGTACTCGAGGTCGATCCTGTGCCCCGTGGCCGCGTAGATCTCCACCGGCAGGGCGATACGCCCGTTCGCGCTGCCCATTTCTTCGAGGATCTCCACCAGGCCTGAACGGTGCACCACGCGATAGCGCGCGTTGCCGCCTGGCCCGGCAGGCTCGCGGTACAAGTGAAAGTGCGCCAGCCGTTGCTCCTGCATTTGCAAGCGTGAACCCGAACTACCGGTCACTTTGAATGATTCACCGCTGTATGTGGTGATGACCTGTGTAAGCGGTGCGAACTGCGTCAGTGACAGGTTCCATCCCCGCCCCCAACCCGAATCAATCATATTGAGCGGGTTGAAGTTCAGGCTGAGTTCAAGCTCGGGGCCGGAGAAGTAATTGGCGCCCAACTCGGGAAGTTTGATGGACAGTGTGTATTGTCCGGTGCGGCTATCGACACCGCTCTCCATGAAACTCATGAAGTTAAGGGCGTTGGAATGCAGTGAAGATTCCGTACTCATAATGAACGTTCTCACTCTGCTTGTCAGGGGGGCGGGCGCTGTAAGACAGGGGCTGCGCGTGCCGAATACGTGTCGACAGTAGTGGAAGTTTCGTGTGTTGACACCTATCAGTTTTGCCAGGTGTTCAGGTTCCGGTGCGGTGTTATATCTATGCCAACTCTCGAATCGGACATGTGCAAGGCGGAGATATTCATACATGGACATGCCAGACGTTTCACACCTTAATGAACGTATGAACTCTGTCGACCTGGACGCGCTTGGCAGTGCTGATCTGACGACTTGGATTAGCTATCCCGGCATTGCCGAGCACGACCTGGTATATATCAACTGGCGGGGGTGCAAGGCCGACAACAGTGCCGAGGACCTCTTTGGCGAACGCGAAGTATTGAGCCTGGATGCCGGCCGCGGGGAGATCCTGATCGATAACGCACTCGTCACTGCCTTGCGCGGTGGCCAGGTGTTCTATTCGTTCACGCGTCTGGACAACGCCGGCAATCCTGTGGGGCCTGAGTCCAAGCGTCGTTTCTTCTTCGTTGACCGGCCCGCTGAAGGCATATGGGCTTTGCCGGTTGCCCACTTTCAAGATGCCCATGAGGGGGTGATCGACGTCAACCTGCTCAATCCCGAAGGCATATTGCTGGCAACAGCGCCCTATGCCGCCATGGCCAAAGATGACAAGGTTTTCCTGAGTTGGGAGCCCTGGCTCAACGAGTCCTTGCCAGGTGTGCCGTTCGAGCAAGTACTGGAAGTGCAGGCGTCTGATCCTGGCCGACCACTGCTGTGGCACCTGGATATCGGCGTGGTCTTCATGTATATCGGCGGGTTCGCCTTTTTGCACTATCGCATCGAATTCGCCGATGGCACCAGCAGCCGGTCGCCAGTGCAGCGCTTCGACATCGTTTCGCCCGCCGCCGGCGACCCACCGCCGGCACCTTTGCTGGCGGCGCCACGTATCCCCGGGGCGACGGATGGCGCGCTAGATCCTGATGACGAAACCTATCGCGCAGGCCTTCTGGTGGAGGTGGACCCCTATCCGGAGCTGGAATTGGGCGATTCGCTGGTGCTCTATGCCGTAGGGCCGGAGGTGACGCTGCGCAGCCTGCGTGTGGATGCGAGTTCGGTGGACAGCAAACGCTTGACCTTCCACCTGGAGCGGGAGTGGCTGCAGAGCGAGGTCAACCGCGGCAAGCGGTTCGCGTTCAGCTATGAGTTTTCGCGTCAGGGCGTGCAGAGGCGCTCCCAAGTGCTGGATCTGGTCTTGCAGCGCAAGCTTTACCTGCCGTTACCGATAATCCCGGACGCCACGCAGGAAGACGGTGACGCGTCGTACCAGGGCGTGGTCCATCCAAGCAGGCTGGAGTGTGGCGCCGAAGTGCGCATCCCGGCAGAGGCCGAGCTGGGTGATGGCGCGGAGCCTGCGCCGACCGTCAACCTGCATTGGGAAGGGCACGGCAGCACGGGGGCAGCCATCGTTCCCCGGCCGCCGTCAGGTGACACACTCCTGTTCACGGTGCCGCGGTCGGCCATGGCCGCCAATCTGGGTAGACGTCTGTGGGTGTACTACACCGTCACCCGCGCCGGCGAAACGCCACGCACATCAGAAAAGTTCGAGCTGCGGGTAAGCGATTTCGATCAGCGCAGCTACCCGATAATTCAGGTCAAAGGTGCCGAGAACCGGGAATTGAAACTGCACGAAGTTCCAGTGAATGGCGCTTTGTGCACGCTGCCTTTTTGGACATTTATGGCAGAAGGGCAATTGCTGGGTATCGAGGCGCTAGGCCGTTCGATATCTGGCCAGGATGTCACGCATATTCTGCGTCCCCCCACCGAGGCGGTGACATACGACGAATATTCGGATGGCGTTATTGAAGCCTACCTGCCCAAACAATTTCTTGAAAACCTGGAATTGCGCAAAGATTTCAGGTTGACCGTATCTGCAAGTTTCGATGACGGCGAAACCTGGCGGGCATTTCCAATCGTTGATCTTAAGCTGGTTCCTTAAACAGACGCGCCTGCGTGTGTGTAAATGTGAGGTGATTTATGTCGAGCAATTCGAAACAGGATTTGCTGGAGTGGTTGCAGTCTGACTACCGGATGTTGGGGTGGAATACGATTTTCGCTATGCAGAAGGACAAGGCGGACACTTTGTTGACCCAGGAATATATACGGCGCTTCAAGACCAGCGCTTACCTTGACCCTATCAGCGGTGAGACGGCGCCGGACAATGGTTACAAGGTTTATATGCAGAACTTTGTTCTGGATCACCCGCGGTTGTCATTCGATAATGCCGATATCACCGGTTCGCGTGCCAGCCTGCGTATGAAAATACTCGGCGGCAACCAGGTAGGGCTGAAGCAGGTGGGGGCCCATTGGTACCCACAGCGGATCGATCGGATAGAACCACTGGTCGGGCCAGAGCTGCGCCTGCGTCTGGAACTGTCCGACGTGCCTGGCTATGTCGCTGACAACGGCGCATTGACGCTGGACTTGCACAACAGTGATGACTTTGTGGTGACCTTCTCGGATTCCAGGCGCGTTCGCGAGCTGGGGGGGGACTTCTTCAAGGAGCTGTTCCGCGGGTTGCCGGACCATCAACGTGTCTGGTCATTCGGCAGCATCGAACATGGCGAAAATGACCTGATGCGGCCCGAGTCGTTCATCCTGCGTACTCAGCGTAACCCCTCGGTCGCCCTGGCCCCGATGGAGAGCGATGACGCCGCTGACGTGGACGGTGCGCTCGTGGGGCTGGTCGCCATGGGGCCCAGTAACGGGCCGCAGAATATGCCTGGCCCGGAATACCGTTACTTGATTCCCGATGACAACGGTGATTACTCGGCGACGGTACTGCTTGATAAGGCCTGGGTTGCGTTGGCTACCGTGTTAAGCAAACTGCCATTGGAGTTTTTCACGAATGTTGAATTTAAATTTGAACGTGCAGAAAACGGTGATCTGACAGCGACTGCCATTGCAGGTGTAATACCCTCAGAGACAGCAAGTCATGTTGAGCCTTACCATGAGCAAAACTTGCGCGGTAGTGTTGATTGCCGGGCGTACATCGATTTAATTACCGATGAGCTGCCGCTCAAGGATGTGCTGAAGTTTCGTGTGTCAGGGGAGCGTGTGTCCATGGAACTGGTGACCGTTCATACAGCCACTGCGGATTTTACCCGCTATGAAGAAATCGTCGCCACCCCGCAGTCCTGGACGTGGGGGCACGCGTGCGTGGGGCTCTGGCATGCTGAAATCAATGTGGAAATAACAGCCAGTTGGCAGATACAAGACCTGCAAGGCGCTACGTTGAAACTTGAAGAGTATAAGCACAAAATATACCCCAAAGAGAACAGTTCGTATAAATTTGAAGGGGACCCCTACGAAGATCAGATCAGGGCGTTGAGCCTTTTTCATGTACTGTGGGGAGTTGCAGCGCCGAATGTTTCATTTGTCTCGCTGAGAACCGATCGCGGCCCCCTTGCCGCGGCAAGAGCCGCACTCGCCAAGGACCTTCGTTCAGACCTGTACATGGAGGAATTGATCGATAAGACCATCAAGCTGAACTTTGGTGGCGCGATACTCGCAGGCGAGCGGCACATGCCCCGCGACATTGCCTGTTTTGGCAGCGTCGCTCCACAGCTGACCACGTTCGCCGTCAATCCCCTGGAAAAAATCGTGACCCACGGCAGCACGTTGCAGCTTGCCACCGTCCCGGCGCAAGCCAACGTAACCTGGTCGGCCGAGTCGGTAGAGGGCTCCTCGGATGACCCGGGCCATTTCGACCAAGACACCCATGGCCTGTATCTGGCGCCCGGGGCCACGGGCATCGAAGGTGAATTTACCCGGGTGCGTGTCACTGCCACTGTTCCAGGCTCAAGCGTTGCCAGTTCGGCCCTGCTCACCGTGGTCAAGAACGCGCTGCAGGTCAGCCCATTGCTGTCGGTCTGCCAGGTGGGCGATGAGGGCGTCAGCCTCAAGGCGGACAGTGTCGCTGAAGGACCGCTGCAATGGCGCATCCTCGGCGCTTCACCCCATGGCAGGCTGGCGCAGGAATCGGGCACGGCCAATCGCTATATCCCCGGCGAGAACCTGCCCGACAAGTCATTCATCGTCGAAGAAGTCGAGGTCCGTAACAGCTTGACCGATGAGCACCGGACGCTGTGCATCGTTACCCAGATGACCCTGAAACGTCCCTCTGATGTGGTGGTGGACAAGCGCGATGAACAACACGCCAGGGTGTGGCTGTCGATCCATTTCAGCGAGGCGTCAGGTGTCGACCAGTTGACGGTGGTGCATGGCCCGGGGCAGATCGATATCGATGAAGACGGCAAGCCTTACTACCAGGCCGACGCCGCGAGCCCCGCACATTTCTGCGTGGTTGGTGCGGTCTGGAGGCTCTCCCCCGACTTACCCATCACGCTCGAGGGGTTCATCGTGCTGCCGCTGCCGCTGGGGCAGCACAGCCAAGCCTATCAGGCCCTTGAGCAGGCAGCGCAACGGGCAACGCGCAGGTAGTCAACCGGCGTTCACCTAAACCCATACCTTTCAGCACTCCAGTTGAGCGGGGCCACATCATGCCTACCAATTACCTCTCGGTCATCACGACCTGGATGAAGCATAACCACAAGCACCTGAACTGGGACCTGACGTTCGCCACGCGTCCCGAGGCCATCAACGACCTGCTCGCGTTGGCACATTGCAGCCAACCAGACAGTGCCTTGGGCGATATCGAAGGTGAGATCGCCATGCCCGATTCCGATGTCACCCACATTCTGACGGGCTACCGCATGGGGCCGCCCGCACTGGTGGATATGCAAGCGAACTACACGTCGCCCAAGGTCCGGCAAAGCCTGGCATTGGAAGGCGGCAGCCATCTGGTCATGGACAAGACCGACGGGTTGCTCAGCCTGTCGGTTCATGACCTCCTCGACCCGTTGCCGGTCACTCAGACAGTGCCACTGAGCGCCGATGCCCAGGGCGTGAGCGCCGACCTGCGTGAAGGCACGGACACCGAGCTGGACCTGGGCGGTGGTTTGCCACAGCGGCAGGCCGCCGGGCGATTCTTCAAGGAGGTGCTCAGCGGGTTGGGCAGCGCCCGGCAGGTCTATCCCTTGGCGGACTTCAAGGCGCTGTCTTGCAACCCCTACCTGGCGGTTCGGCACAGTGAAGTACGCACCCACGTCAGCAAAGCCGACGGCAAGTCCGCACTGGTGATATTCGCGGGTATCAACAATGGCTCTGTGGGCAACCTGCCCGGTGAGCAGTCCGATTACCCGTTCCTGCTCCCCGATGATCTTGCGCAACCGGTCGACAGCGCACTGTTGCTGACGTCGCGCTTCCTGCACCGTGCTGCGTACGCCACGGGCCTGGCGCAGATGCTCGAGGGTGGCGCGTTCGATGCCCGGTTCGATGAGGACAATAATTTGCAGCGGCTGGATGCCACGGCCGGCCTGTTGGAGGTGTACCCCAGCACTTACGAGAGCGACAAGTATCAGTTTGCCTGCGAGGGTTTCAAAATTGCCGTGGACGCAGGGGCCCCGGCCAGCGATCAGGCGCGGGCTGCCCTGGCGGATTTTCAGCCCCTTCTGAGTGTCACCTTCGAACACGATGAGGTCCGCCAGCACTGGAAGTCCCATTGCACGCTGACCTTCACCTACAAGCCCAAGCCAACAGGTCCCCTGTACAGCCGAACCGCAACGTTCCAGTTCGACCTGCAAACGGTGTTCACCCTGAATGCACCTGCATCACCTGAGGAAAGCGCTGGCTGTATGTTGCTAGGGCAGGTTTTGTGGCCGTGGCAGGCGGCCGAAGTGACGGAAGTCAGTGGCCTGCCCACCGACACGCCATCGGACCTGCGAGAGGAGATTTATGCGTTTGTCGCCTTCCTGGTCAAGCAGGCGGTACTTGAAGGGCTGGCCAGGGAGTTGACGGCGATGATCCCGGAACAGGTGATGGCCGGTCTGTCGCTGGCAGATGGCAAGCGCCTTGTACCGTTCGACTTCCAGTTACCCGATGGAATGGCCGTGTTCGCCAGCGGCTACGGCACGGCCGGCATGCGCATCGTCGATCGCCCCGTGACGCTGGCACCCGGGCAGCGGCATACGTTCAGCGTTGAACCGCCGCGTGAAGGGCTGACATGGTCCCTGGAGGCTTTGCCAGGCACTGTCGGTGATCTGGGGCGCATCGACCCCGCCAGCGGTGAATACCGGGCACCGCCTGCGCACGCCATGGCGGGGAAGCCCGTGCGGGTCCGGATCATCGCCACCGACCCGGGTAATAGCAAGCAGGCCATCAGCATGGCCTCTGTGGCGCCCGCGACATTGACGGTCAATCCACTGATCCGGGTCTGCTACTTCGACGACACACTGACCCTCACGGCGGGTGCGCAGACCGGAGACCTCGACTGGTCTGTGGTCGATGATGGCGAAGAAGGACGGGGCTCGGTCGTCGCTGAGGGCGATGGCAGGCGTTGCACCTATACCGCAGGCAGTAAGGTGGATGCCAACGTGGCCTACGTGCTCGATCAGGTCAGGGTACAGAACCGGGAGACCAGCGAGTCGCGTTCAATCTATGTGCTGGTACGCCAACGGCGGCCTGAACTGGTGATCGACGTCAAGCAGTTGCCCGATGGCGACCTGCAGTTGACAGGTATGTTCGATGGGGTAGGCCAGCCAGACACCCAGTGGGCATTGCCAATTGCAGGGACTGGCGAGATCGATGAGGCCACTGGCCGCTATTCCCCTGCAGCTGCCGACGCCGATGCGCGTTTCGCGCTGATTACCGCCAAATGGGCGATTCCAGGTTCTGTCTTCATCCTCGAAGGCCACCTCATTCTGCCGCTGCCCCTTTCCTTGCACTTCGACGCCGCACGGCGCGCTGCCAGCCCGACAGGCCAGCGTGTGGCCGCATCACCATCCATTGGAGGCTGAGACCATGTCCAATTCACTGCAAGAACTGCTCGAGCTCATGAAAAAGGGCTCAGTGACGCTAGGCTGGGGGGCGGTTGCTGTCTATAGCCGTGACCGGCTCAACCGCTTGCTGGAGCAGCAATACCTGACGCGCTTCAAGGAAAACCGCTACCTCCCGCCTTTCAGTCACACGTTCGCAGGCGTGGGGGTGAAGGAGGCCGTGAGCGTTGAGGCGCTGGAGTTCGGTACGCCCTTGCTGTCGTTCAGCAATGCGTCGACGAGCGATGCCAAAGCAACCCTGACCATGAACATCATCAAAGGTACGGTGAACAACAGTGGCAAGTTGGTCAGCAGCGTCGAGATCAACGAGGCGTCGGGGTACTGGCTGCAGATGGAGGTCGACCTTGAGACCGTGCGCGGTGAGGTTCACCCGTACGGCCTCGTTGCGCTCAACCTAGCCAAGGGGGGGCGGTTCACCAGCAACCTGTTCGAGGATAAACCCGACCTCGCTCAGCAACTGATCGACGCACTGCAAGCCTGGATGGGCGAGATGCCTGGCCGTTGCGCCAGGTTCGAGCTGGGCACCGTGGACTTTTCCGGTTATGGCCCGCTGACACCTACAGGCTTCATCCTGCGCACCCAGGCGGCACCTGGTGCGCGAGTACGCGATGCCGTCAACTACGGCGATGGCGCAGTGCTGGTGTTCATCCGTCTGCGCGATAGCCTGCTTGATGGTCAGCCGCCAGGTACAAGCTACCCGTATCTGTTGCCCGACGGCGATTACTCGGCGACGCTGGTGCTGAACAAGGACATGCTTGGCCATGCCTCCGACGACGGCCTGGAGCTGCTTGCCCGACTGCTGTTCCCTGAGCTCAATGCCTTTGTCAAGAAAGTGGACAGTACGCCGCTGGACCGCGTCATGTTCGGCAATATCGACCCGTTGCGCACGCAACTGACGGTGAAACCGACCATGGGCACCGTGGTGACGGCCGGCAAGACGCAGCAGTTCCGGTTGTACGACGGCAAGGATCAGCTGATCACTGCCAGCGCCTGGTCGGTGATCAACCCGCAAAGCCATGATGACGCAGGGCATGGTTCGATCGATGGAAATGGCCTTTTCACGGCCCCGTCACCGGAAGTGATCGGGCAAGAAGTGCAGACATTCATCATCAAAGCTGAATACAAGCAGGGTGAGGAGACTTACCATGCCGCCGCCCGCGCGCTGGTGATTTCCGAGCCAGTGCTGGCGATGCCTGCCTTCGGCGCCTATCGCCCGCAAGAGAGTGCGAACGGTATCGACCTGTGGAATGCAGGTAAAGGCAACGTCAGCTTTGAAATGCTCGGGCAGCCGCTGGGCCAGATAGCCAGCCTGGGCAATGGGCGCTCGCGCTTTGTGCCTGATCAGCAAGCCGGCCGGCGGATTCTGGGCGTGCAACGATTGCAGGCCGGTTCAACGGCAAAGGGCTACAACGCGCTTGTCCTGGTGAACAACCAGCCACTGGTTTCGGTTGACCCACCTTTCGTACCCAGGCTCGGCCACGGTGAGGCCACCCAGCTGAGCGAGGTGAACCGTATCATGCCCAACGAAGCGCGGCGTTGGCGGATGCTGGCAGGGCCGGGCAGCGTCTCGCCATCGGGCGATTTCCGGGCTTCTGAGCTTGCTGTTTCGCAACCCAACGTAGTGACCTGTGAAGTGGTGCGCAACGGTGTCGTGTTCGCGGCGGGCTACAGCGTGGTGAAAGAGACCGCGGTCAAAGCCATCAGCGGCTGGGTGGATCTGCAGCGCTTTGCCCTCACGGTCGGCAAGAGCCCTGACGGTGTGATCGGCACTGTGGGTTCCAATGGTTACCAGCAACTGGAACTCGAGGTCACCGTCGAAACCATGCAGGCGAATGGCCAGGACTACAAACTGAGTCTGGACGAGATAGCCTCCATCGCGCTGTTCGACAGGTCGGGGATGAAGATTCCTTTTCTGTGCGGGGATGGGATTGACTCGGGCTCTGGCAATGTCTGGCGCACAAACCTGAAGCCGAACGATTTCATCCGCGCCAATGAAAGTCTCATGGCGACTGAAGGGCAGGGGCCGCAGCCCGCAGCGCCACGAGGTGCGGAGGACCGAACCATCCGCCTGCAGATGTTCTTGCACCGCCGCGGAACCTCTACGTCGGAAGTTTTTTACGCCGGTTTCCAGGCAAGGACCGGGCGATGGTTCTACTCGAACGACACCCGTCATCAGAATGCCGAGATCGAGGTCAGGGTACACACGCCGGACGCCTACAAATCCACAGACTACACGTTAGTTCGCAGGCGAGTGGCGGGGGGCGGCACTAGCGAAGGGACACACCCGGAGCACGAAGATTTCGACCTGCACCCGGAGACCGACGATTACTGGATGTTGAGCTACAACCACGGGACCTTCTATACCGCCGAATTCGTCAAGGCCAAGGAAAGTGATAACGACAGGGATGTGAATACCTCGATGGTGCGCTGGGAAAGTTCTTATTCTTCTGAGTTCTACCGCAGTTATACAGGGTATGTTTTTCAGGAGTACAAAAAGCCAATGCCGGAGTTTGTTTCCTTTGATCCTGACTCGACACCATTGATCAATGGTGTCGGTCGTGAAGTGAGCTCGGTATACGAGCCCGGTCTTTTGGCAATTGTTAATTTCCGTCGACGGGACTTGCCATATTACAGTGCGACCATTAATCCGTCTGTACTTAATAAGCTCAGTAAGCCATTGCGTGTGCAGTTGCGCGATGCTCAAGGCAATTTGCATATTGTCCAGATCGATTATCTGTCCCCTGACACCATCGGTGATCGTAATATTCTGGTCCACACGGTTCCCTCGCGACCGACGGGCAGAGAGACTTCGATTATCCGTCTGAGCAATTACCATGAAGGAGAACGCGTATGAACCGTTATTGCATGGTGGCACTTTTGAGCGGTATATTTGTCGGCGTGGGTCAGGCAGCGCCTGCGCCAAGTAGTGCAGGCACGATTCAGCTCGCCGAGCTTATCGAACCCTCAGGACTGCCCGGTGGCAGGCAGTGTACGATCTCGGTGAAGCCGGGTGAAGTTAAAAACTTCAAAATGGCGGACACCAACTGTAAGAATGATACGATTACCTTCTTCAAATTCAATAATATACCCTCAACGTCAGGGGTAAAATTTAACTCCGAGGAAGACTGCGGAGCACAAGATGACTGGGTGTTTATCGTTAAAGCAATAAAGCAGCCGACCACCACGGGTTGGCTGAGTATCCCAGAACTTGATGGGCATCTCGAGGGCGACATCGTGGCGCCGGGATTGGAGCTTGTGAAACATCACTATGATCATGGCAATATTAAAGGCAAGCTATCTTGTGTGCAGCTTGGTACGCCCTCTCCTTAAATAGTCCTGATTCTTTGATGGAGCTAGGTAATGAGCACATCCACTTCAGTGCATTCCAACGCTTTTAACTTTTCTTCCTATGTTGAAAGCGGCGTTGATCCTCGCACCGGGCAATACACTGTGTCGATCAGGCTGCCCGAATTGCAAGGCAATGATTTGCAAGGCCCAGGTTTCGAACTGGCGTTGTTCTACAGCCCTTTGAATGGCGAGGATTCTGGATTCGGCAAGGGCTGGAACCTGCAACTGACACAAGTACGCAAGCACATCGTGACATTGAGCAGTGGTGAAGCGTACAGGATTACCGGTAAGTCATCGGTTACCGGGCGACTGGAAATGAAAGAACAGAAGCTGCGGCAGTTCGATCTGTATGAGGATCCCCCTGGGCCTGATGGTGCCGCACGTTTTCGCGTGGAGCACCGCTCAGGGTTGGTTGAGGTGTTGCAAGTGATGGGCTCGGAAGAGGGCGAGGTCGCCTTGCCCGTGGAGCTGCATTCACCGCTGGGGCACAGGTTGCACCTGAGTTACCTGCCCTTCGACAAGGGTCACATGCGCTTGAGCGAGGTCCAGGATGAAAGTGACGTGCTGCTGAGGCTGCATCGCAGCGACAACAGCCGTGTCGAACTGCTTTGCTACCCTTCCGGTGGTGATGATGGTGGCCCGCTGGCCCGGTATGCGATGACGTTGCGCGAAAGCGACAACCGGGTCAGTGAGATCATCCTACCCACGGCCAATCAGGCCCGCTGGCGCTTCACTTATGAGGACGTGTTGGGGTACTTGTGCGTACGTGAGTGCACAACACCCTATGGTGGGGTGGAGCGCGTGTTCTACGATGACGCCGGGCATGAGTTCCCACGCAGCGCAGCACGTGACAACAATCTGCCCAGGGTCACCCGCCATGAAATCGATCCACGCTTTGGTCAGGCGGCGAAAGTGGTGCGGTATGAATACCCCGGCACGCACAACTTCATCGGCGGTGGCAGCAGCATCCCGTGGTCTGATGAGGGCCTGGACAACCTCTATGAGGTGCCGGAGGACTATACCTACAAGTCGATTCAGATACAGGAAGTGCGGACTCAGCCGGCGCGTACGATCACGCGTACATTCAACCGCTTCCATTTGCTCACCGAGCAAGCCACCGCTCAGGGTGACAAGCTGTTGCAAGCCTTCACCCGTTACGCTGACAAGGCTGGCAACTTCGAGAGCCAGGAGCCTTATTTCCAGCTGCCCCATGACGAAACCCAGCGTTGGTCGCTGATCAGCAACCCCTCCCGGCAGCGAGAAGAGAAGCGAGTCACCCGCTATGATAGCCACGGCAACGTGTTGACTCGCCTTTTGCCGAATCAGGTACTGGAAACCAATGTCTGGTACTCGGCTGAGGAGGAGGGTGATGAGCATGGTTTCGTGCGCAACCTGAAGACCCGGACCGTGCAACCCGCAGCGACAGGACACGGGGCGGCGGCCACCTTGACCCAGGCGTACCAGTACCGGGCGCTGACCCCGTTGGGTAGCTACCTGAAGCAGCCCTGGCGCTTGCTGGAAAGCGAGACCCTGAGCGAATCAGGTAGCGCGCCTGGTACGTTCCTGGAAAAAATCAGCAAGCTTTACCAGGAGGATTCGGCCGAGCGCTTCAGCTATGGGCGAGTCAGGCAGCAAACCGTCAGTTACCCCGGTGTTGATGGGGGCAGCCCGTTCGACACCCTGACCCATTATGGCTACTCCCTGCCGGACGATGAGCGTGCACTGCAGACGGTGGAAAAGCTGGTGGGTGTTGACGGTGAGTCCAAGACCATCACCTTGCGACATGCCCTGGACACGGGCGAGCCGCTGCTCAACCTCGACGACAACGGTGTCGAAATCCGATACTACTACGACGCCTTGCGTCGGGTAACACGCGAGGTCGTGGCGCCAGGCAAGCCATTCGAGGCGGAGCGCAATTACCAGTACTTCCTCTGCGCATACGACAACGAGCAGGCCCAGCAATGGGCCTATGACGTGAAGCAAGTCGAGACGCACACGCTGCTCGACGGGCTCAGCCGACCCATCTTCGAAGAACGCGCAGACAAGGACAGCGCGACGTATGCTGGTGCTTTGCGGCCTATCTACCGCGCACGTTACGACGAACTGGACCAGCTGGTCGAGGAAACCGAAATCGACTGGCTGGGTGATGGTTTGCTGGAATTGACCAGCCACATCAGTTACGACGACTGGGGCCAGAGGTACGCTGTCCTGAATCCGGATCGCACGACTCAAGTCGAGGAAATCGACCAGGTGGCGAGCAAGGACGGTCCGGTGCATCGCGCCTGGCGTGAGGTGGAGCACTCACGGGTCAGCGGCATCACCGAGACGTGGTACAACCTGTTCGAGAAGCCGGTGCGGATCGAGCGATTTGCCCTGGATGGAAGCACCAGTATCAGCTTGCAGGTCAATGACTATGATGGGCTTGGCCGGCTGAGCAGGGAAGCTCAAGGAAGCGGTACAGGCCAGCGTGTGGTTGAGTATCGTTACGACGCTTTCGACCGTGTCCGCGAGGAACGGCTGGCAGATCGAGTCAATACGGTCTATCGCACCTATGCCGGGCACAGTCGCAATGACCTGCCGGTCAGCATCAAGGTGGGGAATACCGAAAGTGCCGCCGTGTTGTTGGGCGAACAGGTGTTCGATGGCCTTGAGCGGCGAACCGTGGCCAAAACCGGAGGGCGAGAGCAGACATTCGAATATGACCCAGGTGAGCGGCAACCGCATTGGGTGGAGGCGCCGGATGGTACCCGGATCGAGTACCAGTACCGGCCAGCGTTGGGTGAAGAGCCCGTTCTTCGGGTCCTCTCCGGCAAGGAAGCGAAATACCAGTATGACCTGAAAAATGCCAGGCTTACCCATTGCGAAGAACCCGGGGATGACGAGAATTCCGGTTACACATTGGACCGTAGCCATTTTCTGAGCAACGGCGAGGTCAAGCGCGAGTCGCGAACGGTGGATGGTGAAGCGTTCAGCATGACCTACGACTACAGTTTTCGCAGTCGCTTGCGTGCCTATGTGGATGTGCTGGGGCAGACACAGCTCTACGATTTCGACGATGTCGGGCGCCTGGAAAAAACCACGCTGCACGCGCCTGAGCCCAAAAGGACTCGCTACCGGCTGCAGCGTGCGCCAGCCAGGCAAGTGCTGCTGCTGGAGTCGACGTTCGGGTATGACCCCCAAGGACGCATGGCGTCCATTACCACCACCGATGCCAGCACCGGGCATGCTTTGGCAACTCTGCTCGAGTACGATGAATTCGACAGGGAGATCCTGCGGACCTTCGATTTTGGTGACACCGTGCAAACGTTGGCACAGGACTATGATGAGTTCGATTGTTTGAAGTCCCGCATTCTGAAAGAGCGCCCGAAGGGCAGCGACGAAAGCCAGGCCACGCTGTTGCGGCATGAGACTTACCAGTACGATCGGCGCGGGCGGCTGCAGATATACACCTGTGAGGGCCCTGAAGCGCCCGTGGACCCCTCCGGTCAAACCATTGCCAGGCAGATATTCGGCTTCGATGGCCTGGACAACATCCTCTCGGTGATCACCTACCGCCCGGACGGGTCGTGGCAGCGGACCTTGTACGAATTCAAGAATAGCGATCCGGCACAAATGAGCCGGATCATTCCACCTGAAGCGCTACTGGAGAACTATGACGTCGATCACGACCTGGAGGAGTTGTTCAAGATCGTCAAATACGATCCGCAGCTGGCTATCGATTTGCGTTACGACTGCAATGGCAACCTGACCAGGGATGAGCAGGGGCGGGTACTGACGTATGACGGGCTCAACCGTTTGCTCAGGGTCGAGACCCCTGACGGTGAACGCTGTCGCTACAACTATGACCCAGAGAACATTCTGTCCGGCACGGCCCCTGGCTAAGGGCACCGGGGGGGCGACGAGGCCGGTATAGGGACCGGCCTCGTCGCATTCAGCGGTAGCGAATGGTGAAGTTCAAGGCGCCCTTGGCCAAGCCCGGGCGCAGGTTGCTGTTGGGTTCTGTCTGGAAGAAGCGGGCCTGAAAATTCAAAGGCACGTCATCGCTCGTCAGGGGTACCAGGTCGATCTCTTTGTTCAGGGGCATCGATACCCCGTTGTACAGCATCTGAATACCTATGCCACCGGCTGCGGAGTCGTCGGTCAGGCTGAACACGTTTTCATCCGCAGGGCCAATCGGTCGAGAACCATTGATGCCATCGAGTTCGATGGTAGCGAGGGTTTCGTTACCCGGGTCAGGGTCCACCTGGCAGTTGCTCAAACGGACCTGGAATGCTGCAGGGGGCGTGGTGAAGCCTGGGCCGGTGAAGTCGTTGACGCTCCATTCGCCAAGGTCCACCGGGTTGGCACTGACGTCTGCTGAAGCATCGCACTGGGTCTGGATGACCATTGCCCTGAGGGTGTATTCCAGAACTTTGCCAAAGCCTCCCCAGTCCAGATGGCCGGTCACCAGTAAGCCATCCAACTGATGCTCGCCGGGCGGCAGATCGCCGGTCTTGACCAGCGTGATCTTGTGCCTGAACGTGGCTAGCGTGGCCGGGCCCAACTGGGTCTGCTCGTAATAGGCCGTGAACGGCACCCTGGGTGGCCTGCTGTCGGGGATGAACTGGTCGGTGCCACCGAGAAAGGGGTGCAGCAACTCTACGATCGCTCCGATGCCTGGAATGTTGGTCCTGAGGACGGGGGCGTCGAGGAAGCGCCCATCAACCGCAGGCAGGGGAGGATGTACCCCGCGGGCCGCCTGGAAGTTGAAATTTATCCGCTCGCCGTAGGTCCGGCACAGGAGGGCAAGGTTGTTCTGGTCGAGAGTGGCTTCGAACAGCTCTGGGGTGCCGATCGTTGTGCCGATCCGCGCATCGCGTGGCACATAAAGGGTGTTCAGGTCGCGGACATGGACCTTGAGGTTTGCGCTGGCCAGCTGTTGGAACTCGCAGCGGGTCTGGTCTACCGGCATGGCCATGGCGTTTGCAGCCGGCCATGCCAGGGTGGCGAGCAGCGCCTGGAAAAGGGTCTTGTTGATGTTTTTCATGGGGGTCCTGAAAGACGCGGTACGGCCGTGGGTGAGGCGGCACCGCGTGAAGGTTGCTAGATACAGGTCAGGGTTTGCTGGCGATAGCCGTCGACGACGGGAGCGTCCAGTTCATCGAGATGCACCTGGCAGCCGGCGTTGGGCTGTTCGCCCCAACTCACCTGCAGCGGTTGCTCCCGGCTGGGGTTGGTGAGCATTACCAGGCCCGCCTGCCCGACCATGCCGAGTCGGGTACCGTTCTCGGCCAGCACCTGGGCCCCAAAGGGCAGCGGTTGACCCTGGGTATCGTGCAGGGTCAGTACAAGGCGTGAAACGCGGCGTGCCTCGAAGCGGTGCTTGACCACTGCACCCTGGCGAGGCACTACCTGGGCGATGCCGTTGTCGATTTCCACATCAGGATCGAGACGGTCGGTTTCCAGGACGACCGAATTGGTCCGGTACGGTTGCAGGTAGGGCAAAAGGGCATAACCGCGTGAATTGGTGCGCGTACCCGTTGCGTTTTGCAGGCCCACATTGGCCACGCCAGGGACTTCGATCAAGGCCGCGGTATCTCCCAGGTATCGGCCGAACTCCAGCCCGTCAGCATGCAGCAGCACCGCGCCACTGGCATTCAATGACAGGCTGCGGTAGTTGTCGGCTTCGGTATAGCCAGCACTCACGCTGGCATAGGGCGCCTGATGGCCGAGTGACAGTGCCGCTGTTTTGCGGGCGTGTTCGTCACGGCTCAGGCTGGTGCTGTAGCTCAGCGCGCGCGCGCTGTCACTGCCGCTGAGCGTGGCACGCTGGCTGTAGCCGTTGGCATTGTGCTGCAGGTCGAAGGTCGCATTGGCGCGGTGACCGAAATGCAAGGGTACCGTCACGCTCAGGCCGAACTGACGATCACTGCCGTAACGGTCGGTCAACGATTGTGAGGCGAACAGGTTGTAGCCTACACCCCGATGATGGGTATTGAAGTTGAACTGGTATTGCCGTTGGATGGCATTGCTGCGCCAGTAGTCCTGTTGCGACAGCGTCAGGGTCAGCGAGCTGGTCCTGCCCAGGCTCTGGTGGACCGAGGCCTCCAGGCGGCTGCGGCGACTGCCGCTGAACGTAGTGTCTTGGCTGCGCTGGCGCACCACTTCATCGAAGTCACGGTAGCCTTGGGTCGAATAGCGATATCCGGCAAAGCGCAGGTTGGTTTGGGTGGTGAAGGCCTTGGCATACTTGAGGGCGTAACTGGAACCCTGCACCTCGCGCTCATGGGCATTGTCGATTGCGCTGGACGCCTGCGTTACATCGAAGGCCACTGCGCCCAAGTGGCCCAGGTCCTTGCTAAACCCCAGGTTGCCCGCGCGGTAGAATTCGCTGGCCATCAAGCCGCCGTAAACCGTGGTGTCCCAGTAGGAGCCTACGGCCAGCGTGCCTTGCCAGAGCAGAGGGGTCTCGAGGTCGCTGGAGGGGTTGTAGCGCCCGACCGTGGCACTGTAACGCCATACGCCTGGGCGCAGCAGATTGCTCATGGTCGAGTACGGCTGGATGAAGCGGCGGACCTGGCCATCGGCCTCGGTCACGACGACTTCCAGCTCGCCGCTGCCTGCGGTACTCAGGTCGTCGATGGCGTAGGGGCCGGCGCTGACGTACGTCGAGTAGATCGGATAACCATGCTGCCAGATCTCGACTTTCGCCCGGCTCTGGGCCACGCCGCGAATGATCGGGGCATAACCGCGCTGGTTGTCGGCCAGCATGCCCATGTCCGAGGCCACGCGCACGCCTGATATCGGCACCGAACGGAACACGTCCCTGTCCGTGAAGGTTTCGCCGATCGTCAGATTGGCGAGGGTACCCGGTATATCGCGCTGTGCGTAGGTCTGTGCCCGGGTCCATTCAGTCTTGCCCTGGCTGTACTGGCGCCAGGACTGAGTACTGCGCAGGCGCCATTCGCCCAGGTTGATACCGCTGTTCAGGTACAGGTCGTTGCTGGTGTAACGGCCAGAGGAGCGATTGCGGCCGTTCAGGGTGGAGGCCTGATAGTTGATGAAAGCGGCATTGATACCACTGTCCCAGCGGGAAGGGTCGACCTGGTTAGCGGTGTTCCGGCGCATGGCGATCTGCGGAATCGAGATGGCCAGGTGCAGCTCCGCAGGGGTGAAGACGATTTGTGCACCAGGAACGACGGCCAGCAAGTCCAGGCAGGCACTCGCCTGATCCTCTGGATTGGCCAGTGCGTCCAGGCGCATTCCCCATTCGCCAAGCAGCCTGGCTGGCAGGCAAGGCTGCAGCTCGCCATCCGGGCCTGGCTGGAAGTCCAGCTCATGCTGGCCGGCAGGTTCAAGATTGACCTGTACCTCTACCCGGTAGCGGCCAGGCGCGAGACCCTGATCGCTGGTCAACATGCTCAGCGACCAGGCACTCGCTGCTTGCGGTTGGCCAGGCACCTGGCGCAGGAAGCCGCTCTGGAACCCGGAGTCTGCCTGGGAATAGGGCGCTGAGAGCAAGGTGGAGCTACCCAGCAGGCACAGCAATGCGCTGCGCTGGCGGCGCATAATGCGCCAGCGTAGTGGGGGGAGGACCATGATGACGATTCCTGTTTGCGTGCGAGGCAGGCCCTAGTTGGCCAGTTGAATAGGCGCGCTCAGCGGTTCGGTGAAGCCACCGTAGTCATTGACGATGGAAAAACGGGCCTGCAGGCTGGAGGCGCGAGTGATGCCGGTCAGCGGGTAGGCTTTTTCGCCAAAGGGTTCCAGCATGGCGGTGTTTTTCAAGGTGTGTTGCTGGCCTTGGCCATTCACCTCCAGGCGGTTGAAGGTGATGTGGAAAGGTGATGGGTTCTTGACCACCAACTGCTCCACCCCGTTACGTACGCTCAAGGAAAATGTCAGCGAGTTCAGGTGATCGGTCGGCGTACCCTTGAGTGTGTGCGGCCGATAGAACAATTTGATGCGTGTGCGCAAGGCGATGTTGAGTTGATTGCCCGTGTCGCTGCTGACTTGCGGAATCTCCTGCACGTTGAAGAAGAACAGCGACTCGCGGTCGTGCGGCAGTGTATTGGGCAGTCCAATTATCTTTAGAAGTTGTTCACTGTTCGGGTTGATCTTGAACAGCGGTGGGGACGTTGCAAAGGGTACGCTGGTCGTATTGTCGTCGGCCTCCGTATTTATCCAGGCCTGCACGGCATAAATGCTTTTCGATGGGTTTCGAATAACGACGGATGTACTGCGTTTGTCACCGTTGAAAACGAGGCGCGTGTTATTTAATGTCAAGGCGGCATGACTGCTTACCGAAAGGGTAAGCATCCATAAGGTCAGGCAGGCGCAAGCCACGACGCGGGCGGGTATCGTGAATATTGACGGATTGGTCATCGGGTAACTCGCTGCATCCAGACGCACAACTACGCCTGGATGGTTTAACCGTGCAAGGACTGCACAGAATTTATGCGTAATTATTGATAGGCGACGGTGTAACGAATTTGGGCGGATGCAAGGCCGTGCGTCACGGAGCTGGCAGTGGAACGGTAGTAGGCATCGAACCGTAGGTCGGTTGGGCCTGTCGCGTTGAGTGGGTAATCAACCGAGGTTCCACTGGGTTTGATCGAGGCCTTGGACTTATCCCTGATCACAATCGAGATGTTTTGTGCCGTGCCGTCACTGTTGCCAATGCTGAAATAGTCGCCGCTGGCATCAGCGGCACCGTCAAACTTCACGAAGGCATTGTCTTCGCTGATGCCACAGACTGTTTTGTCGGGTACGCGGATGTCAAAAGATGCGCCACGGACTTCAACGTTGGCACCGGGGAATCGCCCCATGGGAATTTCGCCCATGGCGACGCGGTCACTGACATTGCCGTCACCGGGATTGACGATCTCGATAGGGCACGTTTCGGGCGTGATGCGGCCTTCAAAGAATATCGAGCCGGAAGCGAAAGCAGCATTGCTTGCCAGGCCAGTAAGCAGGCCGAGGGATAGTACTAAGGACTTCTTCATGACATAACCTGATTGGGTAAATGGGTCAAGTTTCAGTGCGGGGGTGGGCTGGGTCTTTCCCGTTTCCCGTTTTCGCCCCGGCGCTGATTCTATTTGTCATGAGATTTATCGGGCTGTAGGAGTAAGCCGGATAACTTTGCGATTTTTCGCTTTGTTACAAGATCTTGAGGGGTAGGCTTCCACAGGTGCCCTGGCGTTACCAAGGCACCTGAAATCAGGTTAATGGGTACTGCTTGGGCCACTCTGGCTCAGCAGTTGCTTTTCCAGGTTCCAGTCGAATGGCTCTGCGTTCAACTCGGCTTCGTGGCGACGCTCTTCAAGCTGCTGATAAAGCGCCAGCTCCTCGTCTGGCATGAAGTGCAGGCAATCGCCAGCGAAGAACCACAGCAAGTCACGCGGCACCAGATGAGCGATCTGTGGGTAACGCTGGATCACCTGACACATCAGGTCCTGGCCCAGGTACTGGCTCTCAAGCGGATCCTGCGGCAATAGCGTCAGCAGTTCGTCGAAGCGTTCGAGGAACAGGGCGTGGCTTTCTTCTGGCACCTGCTCTGCTTCACCCAGCGCCACCAGAATGGTGCGCAGGTGCTGAAGCAGTTGCAGGTGATATTCCAGGTAGGGGTTGGCCATGGAATGGGTCCTCGGTATGGCTGAAACGGGGGGCGGAGTATACGCCGCCCCCCGTTTCTCGCGAAGGGTCAGCGCACCTTGCCCGGTTCGGCGAGCAACTGCGCCTTGTCGAAGGCATCGACATCGATCACCTTGCGCCGAGCCTGTTCGGCCTCGTGCAGCCGCTGGCCCTCGCCGGGTTGCAGCACGCCTGCCTCGACGGCGGCGTCGATACCGGACTGGCCGGGGGCTGGCTGGACTTTGCCTTCCTTGACGGCTTGGTACAGGGCCTTGCTCAACTGTGCCGTGTCTTCGAGCAGGTCACTGGCCCGTTGCAGATCCGCGACCGGGTCGTGTTGTGCCTGCGGGCGGTAGCAGCCGGCCAGCAGTTCCTCCAGTGCCGGATCGCCCTTGCGCCGGCCGATCAGCTCGGCCACCTCGGCATCCAGTTCATCACCGGGGCCCTTATGGCGGCGGCCGAAGGGGAATACCAGTACCCGCAGCGCGCAGCCGACGAAGCGGTTGGGGAAATTGTCGAGCAGGCGGTCCAGCGCACGCTCCGTCTGGCCCAGGCTTTCTTCCATGGCCCAGCGCAGCAGCGGCTGCAGGTATTCGGGCGAGCCCTGATCGTGATAGCGCTTCAGGGCGGCGCTGGCGAGGTACAGGTAGCTCAGCACATCGCCAAGCCGGGCGCTGAGGCGCTCGCGGCGCTTGAGCGCCCCACCCAGCAGCAGCATCGAAAGGTCGGCCATCATGGCAAACGCCGCCGCCTGGCGGTTCAGGGCGCGGAAGTAGCCTTGGCTCAGGGCATCGCCCGGCACCCGCTCAAAGCGACCCAGCCCCAGGCCGTAGACCAGGGTGCTGGCCGCATTGCCGGCGGCGAACAGGATGTGTTTCATCAGCAGGTCATCGAATTCCTGAAGCGCCTGATCGTGGTCTTCACGCCCGGCCAATGCCATTTCCTTGAGCACGAACGGATGGCAGCGAATGGCGCCCTGGCCGAAGATCATCAGGTTGCGCGAAAGGATGTTGGCACCTTCGACCGTGATGAAGATCGGCGCACCTTGCCAGTTGCGGCCCAGGTAGTTGTTCGGGCCCATGATGATGCCCTTGCCACCGTGCACGTCCATGGCGTGCTGGATGCATTCGCGGCCACGCTCGGTCAGGTGGTACTTGAGGATCGCCGACAGCACCGAGGGCTTTTCGCCCAGGTCCACCGCCTTGGCGGTCAGCAGGCGGGCACTGTCCATCAGCCAGGCGTTGCCGCCAATACGTGCCAGCGACTCCTGGATACCTTCGAAGGCAGCCAGTGGCACGTTGAATTGCTCGCGGATATTGGCGTACTGGCCGGTGACCAGGCTGGTGTACTTGGCAGCCCCTGTACCCACGGCAGGCAGTGAGATGGAGCGGCCCACCGACAGGCAGTTCATCAGCATCATCCAGCCTTTGCCGAGCATGGCTTGGCCGCCAATGAGAAAGTCCAGCGGGACGAACACGTCCTTGCCGCTGTTGGGGCCGTTCATGAAGGCAGCGCCCAGCGGCAGGTGACGTCTGCCGATTTCCACACCCGGTGTGTCGGTGGGGATAAGCGCCAGGCTGATGCCCAGTTCTTCCTCATCGCCCAACAGATGGTCCGGGTCGTAAGCCTTGAACGCCAGGCCCAGCAGGGTGGCGACCGGGCCGAGGGTGATGTAGCGTTTTTCCCAGTTCAGGCGCAGGCCGATGACTTCTTCGCCTTGCCACTGGCCTTTGCAGATGATCCCGGTGTCGGGCATGGCGCCAGCGTCGGAGCCGGCCAGAGGGCCGGTGAGGGCGAAGCAGGGGATTTCCTCGCCTCGGGCCAGGCGCGGCAGGTAGTGGTTGCGTTGTTCGTCGGTGCCGTAGTGCAGCAGCAGTTCGGCAGGGCCGAGGGAGTTGGGCACCATCACCGTGGAGGCCAGATCACCGCTGCGGGTGGCCAGTTTCATCGCCACCTGGGAGTGGGCGTAGGCGGAGAAGCCCTTGCCGCCGTATTCCTTGGGGATGATCAGGGCGAAAAAGCCATGCTGCTTGATATGTGCCCAGGCTTCGGACGGCAGGTCCAGGTCCTGGCCGATCTGCCAGTCGCTGACCATGGCGCACAGTGCTTCGGTCGGGCCATCGATGAAGGCCTGTTCTTCTTCGGTCAGTTTCGGTGCCGGGTAGGCCAGCAAGGTGCGCCAGTCGGGGCGGCCACTGAACAGTTCGCCGTCCCACCACACGGTGCCGGCGTCGATGGCTTCGCGCTCGGTCTGGGACATGGGCGGCAGGGTGCGCTGGAACCAGCGGAATACAGGGGCGGTAAAGACTTTGCGTCGCCACTGCGGCAGCGCAACCAGGGCGATCTTCAGGGCCAGCACCACCCAGATCAGGGCCAGCAGCCAGCCGGGGGCACTGCTGAAAATGCCCATCAACAGCACATAGGCCGCCAGGATGCCGAGAATCTGCAAGGGCGCCAGGCGCCGGTGCGTGAGGTACGCCGCGCCGATCACCAGCACCACCAACCACAACAGCAACATAATCGGTCCTCCTTGGAACCAAGGGCTTGAGCCGTCCCAGACAGCTTAGACGCAATGCTGTGAACGGCATGTTCAGAACAGTGACAGGGTGTGGCGGTGGGAGTTTCAGTTCATTTGTTCGCCTGTACCGGCCTATTCGCGGGTGAACCCGCTCCTACAGCGGAAGGTGGCGATGGCAGCGATTGGCGAATGCGGGGGCGGCCGCGATGGTGAATGGCTGGCAGGCTCGGCCTATGTGTGGGTAAAACCCACGCAGGAATACCGGTGACGTGAAGACGGTGGTGAGCCTGTGGGAGCGGGCTTGCCCGCGAAGAGGCCCGTACAGGCGGCGAAGGTCTGGAGTAGACTGTGCCACCTCCGCACTCAAAAGGATGTTGCCATGCTGAAGATCTGGGGCCGCAAGAATTCGAGCAATGTGCGCAAGGCGCTGTGGATCGCCCACGAGCTGGGCCTGGACTTCGAATCCATCGACGCCGGCGGCGCCTTCGGCGTGGTCAACGAGCCGCACTACCGCGCCCGCAACCCCAACGGCCTGGTGCCGATGCTGGAAGACGGCGACCTGACTTTGTGGGAATCCAACACCATCGTTCGCTACCTGTGCGCGGAGTACGGCACGGAGCAGGGCTGGTATCTGGCAGACCCACGGCAGCGCGCCCTGGCCGACAAATGGATGGACTGGACCACATCGTCCTTCGCCGCACCCTTCCGCCCGCTGTTCTGGGGCCTGCTGCGCACGCCGGAAGACCAGCGCGACTGGGTGGCGATCAACGCCGCGCACAAGCAGTGCGCGCAATTACTGGCCATTGCCGACGAAACCCTGGCCAATCAGCCGTACCTGTCCGGTGACCAGATCGGCATGGGCGACATCCCACTGGGTAGCTTCATCTATGCCTGGTTCGAACTGCCCATCGAACGCCCGGACATGTACCACCTTCAAGCCTGGTATGAGCGCCTCAAACAACGCCCGGCCTACCAGGCCGCAGTGATGACCGCGCTCACTTGAACCCGCTTCGATAGTCATTATCAATAGATGTGACTGTACTTGTGCAGCCTGGCCTTGCACCATGGCTGCACTCACTGCGCCAGTGACTTTACCTGGCGTGTCCTGCACCTTTTTCTTCGGTAAGTGACCCGCTATGAGTTCCGCCCTGTCCATCCGACAGCTGACCAAGACCTACGGCAATGGCTTTCAGGCCCTCAAAGGCATCGACCTCGATGTTGCCGAAGGCGACTTCTTCGCCTTGCTCGGCCCCAACGGCGCCGGCAAATCCACCACCATCGGCATTCTCTCGACCCTGGTGAACAAGACCAGCGGCACAGTGAGCGTGTTCGGTCACGACCTGGATCGCGAGCCCTCCGCGCTCAAGCGTTGCCTGGGCGTGGTGCCGCAAGAGTTCAACTTCAACCAGTTCGAGAAGACCTTCGACATCGTCGTGACCCAGGCCGGGTACTACGGCATCCCGCCCAAGCTGGCCAAGGAGCGCGCCGAGCAGTACCTCACCCAGCTGGGCCTGTGGGACAAACGTGATGTGCAGTCGCGTTCGTTGTCCGGCGGCATGAAGCGGCGTCTGATGATTGCCCGTGCATTGATCCACGAACCGCGTCTGCTGATCCTGGACGAACCCACCGCCGGGGTGGATATCGAGCTGCGCCGCTCGATGTGGAGCTTCCTCACCGAGCTGAACCAGAAGGGCATCACCATCATCCTCACCACCCACTACCTGGAAGAGGCTGAACAGCTGTGCCGTAACATCGGCATCATCGACCATGGCACCATCGTCGAGAACACCAGCATGCGCCAGTTGCTGGGCAAGCTGCATGTCGAAACCTTCGTGCTCGACCTCAAGCAGGACCTGGCCACGACGCCGGTACTGCAGGGCTACCCGTGCCGGCTGCTGACCCCGCATACCCTCGAAGTGCAGGTGGAGAAGGACATCGGCATCACCGCGCTGTTCGGCCAGCTGGCGCTACAGAACATCGAGGTACAGAGCCTGCGCAACAAGACCAACCGACTTGAGGAGCTGTTCGTGTCCCTGGTGGAAAAAAACCTGTCGAAGGTGGCCGTATGAGTGTGGAACTGCGCACCAACTGGGTCGCCCTGAACACCATCGTCTACCGCGAAGTGCGGCGCTTCCTGCGCATCTGGCCGCAGACGTTGCTGCCACCAGCGATCACCATGGTCCTGTACTTCGTCATCTTCGGTAACCTGATTGGCCGGCAGATCGGCGACATGGGTGGCTTCACCTACATGCAGTACATCGTGCCGGGGCTGATCATGATGTCGGTGATCACCAACTCCTACGGCAACGTGGTGTCGAGCTTTTTCGGCAGCAAGTTTCAGCGCTCGATCGAAGAGCTGATGGTGTCGCCGGTGTCACCGCACACCATTCTCGTCGGCTATGTGCTGGGTGGGGTGCTGCGTGGTTTGGCGGTGGGGGTGATCGTGACCATCCTGTCGATGTTCTTCACCGACCTGCAGGTGCACCACCTGGGCGTGACCGTGGTGGTGGTGCTGCTGACGGCCACCATCTTTTCGCTGCTTGGCTTCGTCAACGCAGTGTTCGCGCGCAACTTCGACGATATCTCGATCATCCCGACCTTTGTGCTGACGCCGCTGACCTACCTGGGCGGGGTGTTCTACTCGATCAACCTGCTGCCGCCGTTCTGGCAGACCGTGTCGTTGGCCAACCCGGTGCTGCACATGGTCAACTCGTTCCGCTACGGCATTCTAGGGGTGTCGGATATCAGCATTGGCACGGCGATCACCTTCATGCTGGTGGCCACTGCGGTGCTCTACGTTGTTTGCGTTCGCTTGCTGGTCAGCGGCCGTGGTATGCGGGCCTGAAGCCTTGCACCGGCATTGGCGACGACGCCACTGCCGGCCCACCCACCAGCGCCAGTAGAACATGGTGGAGAAGTAGGCAAGGATGCCCAGCACCACGCCGCACACCACCGAGCCGAGCAGGAAGGGTTGCCACAGCGTCGACAGCTGGTCGGTGATCCACTGGAAGGTCAGCTCGTCGGGCAGGGTGCGCGGCGGTACCTGCATCAGCCAGGCACCGGTCATGTAGGTGACGAAGAACACCGGCGGCATGGTCAACGGGTTGGTCAGCCACACCAGGCTGACGGCGACCGGCAGGTTGCCGCGCACCGGGATCGCCAGGGCCGCCGCCAGCAGCATCTGCATTGGGATGGGAATAAGCGCCGCGAACAGGCCCACACCCATGGCTCTGGCCACCGAATGGCGGTTCAGGTGCCAGAGGTTGGGGTCGTGCAGCAATTTGCCGAAAAAGCGTAAGGACTTGTGTTCCCGAATGCTGGTCGGGTCCGGCATGTAGCGTTTGAAAAGTCGGCGCGGCATGTAGGCTCCCGGAGCGTTGACCCTGGCAGTATGCCCTTAATCCTGCTCCGCCTCGTTTAGAGTTTGTGACAATTGTTGAGCAAGCGATGCCGGCAATTGAGCTATGCCTCAGGAGGTGACTCGCCTTCTGGAGCTCTACCTCATGCGCACAGGGATGTTTGCGCTCGCGCTCGGGCTGTTGTGCCTGGGCTTTCTGCCCGCATTGCCATCGGTCGGATGGTTGATAACCCTGGCAGCCTGCGCTGTCGGCAGCCTGTTTACCCGCGTCTGGCCGTTGGGTTGGTTTCTGCTGGGCTTGTGTTGGGCGTGCGGGTCTGCTCAGCAGGCCCTTGATGATCGTCTGGCTGCTGGCCTGGAGGGGCGCACCTTATGGCTGGAGGGGCGGGTGGCGGGTTTGCCGGCCCGCACTGCACAAGGCGTGCGTTTCGAGCTGGAAGCGCCACGCTCGCGGCGGGCCGAACTGCCTCAGCGTTTGCAACTGAGCTGGTTCGATGGGCCGCCGCTGCGGGCGGGCGAGCAGTGGCGGCTGGCGGTGACCTTGCAGCGCCCGGCCGGGCTGCTGAACCCGCACGGGCCTGACCGGGAAGCGCAGTTGCTGGCGCGACGGGTGGGGGCTACGGGTACGGTCAAGGCGGGGCAGTTGCTGGCGCCAGTCGCCGGTGGTTGGCGCGATGCGCTGCGTCAGCGTTTGCTGATGGTCGAAGCCAATGGCCGACAGGCAGCGCTGGTGGCACTGGTGCTTGGCGATGGTGCGGGCATGGCCCGGCAGGACTGGCAGACGTTGCAGGCCACCGGCACGGTGCACCTGCTGGTGATTTCCGGCCAGCACATCGGCCTGGTCGCCGGTTTGCTCTATGGCCTGGTCGCCGGGCTGGCGCGTTGGGGGCTATGGCCGGCAAGGCTACCGTGGTTACCCTGGGCCTGCGGGCTGGCCATGGCCGCAGCGCTGGCCTACGGCTGGCTGGCTGGCGGTGGGGTGCCAGTGCAGCGTGCCTGCCTGATGCTGGCCGTGGTGCTGCTCTGGCGTCTGCGCTTTCGCCACCTTGGCGCTTTTTTTCCGTTGCTGGTTGCACTGGTCGCTGTGCTTGTCTTCGAGCCACTGGCGGCGTTGCTGCCTGGGTTCTGGCTGTCGTTCGCCGCCGTGGCCACGCTCATCTACTGCTTCAGTGCCCGGTTGGGTGGTTGGCGGCCCTGGCAGGCCTGGACACGAGCGCAATGGGTGATCGCTGTCGGCTTGCTGCCGGTGTTGCTGGCCACCGGCTTGCCGGTGAGCCTCAGTGCGCCGCTGGCCAACCTTGTGGCGGTGCCGTGGGTCAGCCTGGCGGTCTTGCCGTTGGCGTTGTTGGGCACGCTGATGTTGCCGCTGGCGGGCGTTGGCGAGGCGTTGCTCTGGCTGGCAGGTGGCCTGCTGGATGTGCTGTTCCGCGGGCTGGCGCTGGTGGCGAAGCAGCGCCCGGCATGGGTGCCGCCGGCCCTGCCGTGGTGGGCCTGGCTGCTGGTATGTCTGGGTGCGCTGTTGCTTTTGCTGCCTCGTGGTGTGCCGCTGCGCGGGTTGGGAGGGGTGATGCTGCTGGCGCTGTGGGTACCCAGGGAGCCGGTGCCGTTCGGCCAAATCGAGGTCTGGCAGCTGGATGTCGGCCAGGGGCTGGCGGTGCTATTGCGCACGCGGCATCACAGCCTGCTCTACGATGCCGGGCCGGCCAGGGGGGAAAGCGACTTGGGGGAACGCGTGGTGCTGCCAACCTTGCGCAAGCTGGGGGTGGGCGGCCTTGATGTGATGGTGATCAGCCATGCGCATGCCGATCATGCGGGCGGGGCCGTGGCCATTGCGCGTGGTTTGCCGATCAAGCGGATAATCGGTGGGGAAGCGCTGGTTGATGTTCCGTTGCAGCCTTGTGCCAGTGGCGAGCAATGGGACTGGGATGGCGTGCGTTTTTCGTTGTGGCGCTGGGTGGACGGGCAGAGCAGTAATGACCGTTCCTGTGTGCTGTTGGTCGAGGCGCAGGGCGAGCGCTTGCTGCTGGCGGGGGATATGGAAGCTGCTGCCGAACGGGCCTGGCTGGCGGACACTGAAGTGCCGCGTATCGACTGGCTGCAGGCGCCGCATCATGGCAGCCGCAGTTCGTCCACCGAGGCGTTCGTCCGGGCTACCGCACCGCGCGGGGTATTGATTTCGCGGGGGCGCAACAACAGCTTCGGGCACCCGCACGTGCAGGTGGTCGAGCGGTATAAGCGGCATGGGGTGGTGATGCATGATACGGCGGTGGAGGGGGCATTGCGGTTGGTGCTGGGGCGGCATGGGGAGGTTGAGGGTGTGCGCCGACAGCGGCGATTCTGGCGTGATGTGGGGGGGCTGATCTGGCCCTTTCGCGGGTAAAGCCGCTGCCACAGGTACTGCACGGCCCAGAGGGCCGACCCGGTAGCCCGACAGGCTAATTCCCTGACCTCCGGCAGATGAGCCCTCGGCGCGCCTATGGTAGAGTGGCGGCCTTTTTCCGAAGGGGCGTTTACTGTGTGGGAATTGGTCAAGTCCGGTGGTTGGATGATGCTGCCGATCATTCTGAGTTCCATCGTTGCCATGGCTATCGTCGTCGAGCGCCTGTGGACCCTGCGTGCCAGCCGCGTCACCCCGCCCCACCTGCTGGGCCAGGTGTGGATGTGGATCAAGGACAAGCAACTGACCAGTGACAAGCTCAAGGCGCTGCGGGCCGATTCGCCACTGGGCGAAATCCTGGCAGCGGGCCTCGCCAACTCGCGCCATGGTCGCGAAATCATGAAAGAGTGCATCGAGGAGGCCGCCTCGCGCGTCATCCACGAACTGGAACGCTACATCAGCACCCTCGGCACCATTGCCGCCATGGCGCCTCTGCTGGGCCTGCTGGGCACCGTGCTGGGCATGATCGACATTTTCAGCGCCTTCATGGGCTCGCAGATGACTGCCAACGCCGCCGTGCTGGCCGGTGGTATCTCCAAGGCCCTGGTCACCACTGCGGCAGGCCTGATGGTCGGTATCCCGGCGGTGTTCTTCCACCGCTTCCTGCTGCGCCGCATCGATGAGCTGGTGGTCGGCATGGAGCAGGAGGCGATCAAGCTGGTGGAAGTGATCCAGGGCGACCGTGAAGTGGAAGTGGCCGGAGGCAAGGCGTGAAGTTCCGGCGCAATCGCCAGCGGGAGAACGTCGACATCAACCTGGCGTCGCTGATCGACGTGGTGTTCGTCCTGCTGCTGTTCTTCGTGGTTACCACCACCTTCACCCGCGAAACGCAACTGCGCGTCGAGTTGCCCGAAGCCACCAGCGCCGAGCCGGCGCCGGCCGACCCGGGCAAGCTGGTGGAAATCACCATCAGCGCCGAAGGCGTGTATTCGGTGAACAACCACCTGCTGCCCAAAAGCGACCTGGCCACCCTGAGCGAGGCCATAGCGCGCGAGTCGGGCGGCGACAACACGCTGCCGCTGGCCATCAGCGCCGACGGCAAGACCCCGCACCAGGCTGTGGTCACCGCAATGGATGCTGCCGGCAAGCTCGGTTTCAGCCAGTTGCGCATGACCACCGTCGAGGCGGCCCAGGGCACGCCTTGATGGCTTTCGCCGACCGCTTGCTCGCTGCCTGGTACGCCGGGCATCCGGCGCTGGCGCTGCTGCGTCCGCTGGAGGCCTTGTATCGCCGCGTGGTCACGCGCAAGCGGGCACGTTTTCTAAGGGGGGACAGTGCCAGCTACCGGGCACCGGTACCGGTCATTGTGGTGGGCAACATCACCGTCGGTGGCACCGGCAAGACGCCGATGATTCTCTGGTTGATCGAACACTGTCGCCAGCAAGGGCTGAAGGTGGGCGTAGTCAGCCGCGGTTATGGTGCCAGGCCTCCACGGCTGCCCTGGCGGGTGCAGGCCGATCAACCGGCCGATGAGGCGGGCGACGAACCGCTGCTGATCGTGCAACGCACCGGCGTGCCACTGATGATCGACCCGGATCGCTCCCGTGCCGTGCAGGCATTGCTGGCCAGCGAACCCCTCGACCTGATCCTGTGCGACGACGGTATGCAACATTACCGCCTGGCCCGTGACCTGGAACTGGTGCTGATCGACGCTGCCCGCGGCCTGGGCAATGGCCGCTGCCTGCCGGCGGGGCCGTTGCGTGAGCCGGCCGACCGCTTGCGTGAGGCTGACGCGGTGCTGTTCAACGGCGCCAGCGAAGACCGCACCGAGGGTTTTGGTTTCCGCCTGCAGCCGTCGGCCCTGGTCAACGTGCGCACTGGCGAGCGCCGTGCGCTCGACCATTTCCCCGCCGGCCAGCGCCTGCATGCGGTGGCCGGTATCGGCAACCCGCAACGTTTCTTCAACACCCTGCTGGGGCTAAACTGGCAGCCGGTGCCGCATCCCTTCGCCGACCATGCGCAGTTCAGTGCCCGGAGCCTGGCTTTCAGCCCGCCACTGCCGCTGGTCATGACCGAGAAGGACGCGGTGAAATGCCGGGCCTTTGCCGCTGACGACTGGTGGTACCTGGCCGTCGAAGCGCAGCCTACGCCGGCTTTCAACGCCTGGTTCGACAACCAGCTGCAACGCTTGTTGCGCAAACCCTGAGCCCGTTTTCAATTTCCGGCCACCTGGCCTAAAGGAAGCCTCCAATGGACACCAAACTGCTCGATATCCTGGCCTGCCCGATCACCAAGG
Source organism: Pseudomonas sp. GLN_2 (assembly GCF_043106005.1). Taxonomy (NCBI): domain Bacteria; kingdom Pseudomonadati; phylum Pseudomonadota; class Gammaproteobacteria; order Pseudomonadales; family Pseudomonadaceae; genus Pseudomonas; species Pseudomonas sp. GLN_2. The sequence goes on from NZ_JBICMC010000084.1 coordinate 57,749, forward strand.
GGCCACTCAAGCTGAGCGCCGACAAGACCGAGCTGATCAGCAAAGGCGCTGGCCTGGCCTACCCGATTCGCGACGGTATCCCGGTCATGCTGGAAAGCGAGGCACGCACCCTGACCGACGACGAGCGTCTTGACAAATGAGCCTGGAATTTACGGTAGTGATCCCCGCCCGGCTGCGCTCCACCCGCCTGCCAGGCAAACCGCTGCTGCTGATTGCCGGCAAGCCGATGGTGCAACATGTGTGGGAGCAGGCCCGCAAGAGCGGTGCAAGCCGTGTGGTCATCGCCACCGACGACACCAGCATCTTTGAAGCCTGCCAGGCCTTCGGCGCCGAAGTGCTGATGACCCGTGCCGATCATGAATCGGGCACTGACCGCCTGGCCGAAGTGGCCGCGTACCTCGGCTTGCCGGCTGACGCCATCGTGGTCAACGTGCAGGGCGACGAACCGCTGATCCCACCGGTGATCATCGACCAGGTGGCGGCCAACCTGGCTGCGCATCCGGAAGCCGGTATCGCCACCCTGGCCGAGCCGATCCATGAGCCGGAAACCGTGTTCAACCCGAACGCGGTCAAGGTGGTGAGTGACAAGAACGGCCTGGCCCTGACGTTCAGCCGAGCGCCGCTGCCCTGGGCCCGCGATACCTTTGCCAAGGCCCGCGACGTGCTGCCGGAAGGGGTACCCTATCGCCGTCATATTGGCATGTACGCCTACCGTGTCGGCTTCCTGCACGACTTCGTCAGCTGGGGCCCATGCTGGCTCGAGCAGGCTGAAGCGCTGGAGCAGCTGCGTGCCCTGTGGCACGGTGTACGCATTCACATCGAGGACGCCATCGAGGCGCCTGCCGTGGGTGTCGACACCCCTGAGGATCTGGAGCGCGTACGGCGCTTGCTGGAGGCCTGATGCGCGTCCTGTTCGTGTGCCTGGGCAACATCTGCCGCTCGCCCACCGCCGAAGGCGTGCTGCGCCATCAATTGCACGCCGCCGGGCTCGCTGACAAGGTGCAGGTGGCTTCTGCCGGCACCGGCGATTGGCATGTCGGCAAGGCGCCAGACAGCCGCACCTGCAAGGCGGCGCTGGCGCGCGGTTACGACCTGTCGCAGCAACGTGCCCAACAGGTCAAGGCATCGCACTTCGCCGAATACGACCTGGTGTTGGCCATGGATGAGCACAACCTGCGCGATCTGCGCGCCCTGCGCCCGTCAACGGCAGTGGGCGAACTCGACCTGTTCCTGCGCCGCTACGGTGCAGCCCTGGATGAAGTGCCAGACCCGTACTACGGTGGCGCCGACGGCTTCGAGCAGGTGCTGGATCTGGTGGAAGCGGCTTGCCAGGCGCTGGTACTGGAAATCAAGGGGCGTCTATGACAGTACAGTGGCAGGAGCAGGTATCGCTCAAGCCTTACAATACCTTCGGCATCGACGTGAAGGCGCGCTATTTCAGCCAGGTGCAGGACGACCAGCAGGTGCGTCAGGCGCTGGGCCAGGCACAGCAAAGGGGCTTGCCGGTACTGGTGATCGGGGGTGGCAGCAACCTGCTGCTGACCCGCGATATCAATGCACTGGTGCTGCACATGGCCAGCCGCGGTCGGCGTGTGCTCAGTGACGATGGCGAGCGTATCGTGGTCGAAGCCGAGGCCGGTGAGCCGTGGCACGCGTTTGTGCAGTGGACGCTGGCGCAGGGCTATTGCGGGCTGGAGAACCTCAGCCTGATCCCCGGCACCGTGGGTGCTGCGCCAATGCAGAACGTGGGCGCTTACGGGGTGGAGATCAAGGACGTATTTGCCGGGCTGACAGCCCTGGACCGTGAGACGGGCGCGCTGCGTGACTTCAGTTTGGCGGAATGTGCTTTCGGCTATCGCGACAGCCTTTTCAAGCGCAATCCCGGTCGCTGGCTGATCCTGCGTGTGCGCTTTGCCTTGACCCGCACCCTGCACGCTCATCTGGATTACGGCCCAGTGCGTCAACGCCTGTCTGAGCGGGGTGTGACCGAGCTGACCGCGCAAGCGATCAGTGATGCAATCTGCAGCATTCGCCGCGAGAAGCTGCCAGATCCGGCGGAGCTGGGCAATGCCGGGAGCTTCTTCAAGAACCCGGTGGTAACGGCTGATCTGGTTGAGCGTATTCGTGCGCGGTATCCCGGTGTCGTGGCATACCCACAGGCTGATGGTCAGGTGAAACTGGCGGCGGGCTGGTTAATTGAGCAGGCGGGCTGGAAGGGCCATCGCGAGGGTGATGCTGGCGTGCATCGCTTGCAGTCGCTGGTGCTGGTCAACTATGGCCAGGCGAGCGGAGCGCAGATGCATGCGCTGGCGCGCAAGATTCAGGCGGATATCTTCGAGCGGTTTGGGGTTGAGCTGGAGATGGAGCCTAATCTTTACTGATTTGCCGGCTGTGAACCCCCGTAGGAGCGGGTTTACCCGCGAAAGGGCCGGGCCTGGTGGCCAATTTCCACCTGCTGTTCACCGTTGCCACCACCACCGTATTCGCGGGTAAACCCGCTCCTACACGCTGATCGGTGGTGAACACACATCGGGGGTTGGACACAGGCCATTGTAGGAGCGGGTTTACCCGCGAAAGGGCCCGTCAGGCAAACTAAAAAAAGCCCCGCCAGTTCGCACTGGCGGGGCTTTTTCATTCAGCTTTGGTTATCAGCCGTGATGAGGTTTGTGCTCATCGGCGGTTTCCAAGGCTGGTTCCTGGGAGGCTGCAGCAGCTTCCTGTGCCGCTTTGGCAGCAGCCTCGGCCTCACGCTTGCGGCGGCGCACTTCACGTGGGTCGTTCGGTGCACGGCCGTTGGCCAGCATGACAGTGGCAGGTTCGACCACTGCAGGTGCAGGCTCGGCCACCACTTCTGGCTGGGCTTCGACAACCGGGGCAGGCTGCACGGCAACTGGAGCGACTTCGACCACGGCCGGGGCCTGTTCGATTTCACCGGCTTCTACCGCTGGGGCTTCTGCCGGGGTTTCAGTGACCGCGGTTTCTGCAACCACGACCGGCTCAACAGCAGGTGCATCTTCAGCGACAGGCTGCGGGGCCACTTCGACCACAGGCTCGGCAGTTGCCTCGGCTGCGACCACTGGCTCGGTGACCGGCTGCTCGACCGCTGGGGCCACGGACGCTTCTTCAGCTTTGGTGGCTGCTTCGACCTGCTCGACCGGTTGGGCGGCTTCGCTGTTGTCGGTTTCTGCAACGGCAGCGACTTCGGCGGTAGCACGCTCGGCCTGCTGGTTGGCCTGGGCTTCTGCGTCGGAGCTGATGTTGCTGCTGGCGACAGCAGCTGTCACGGCAAGGCCGGCAGCCAGTTCGGCACCCAGCTCGGTGGCCTGGTGCTGTTGTGGCTGCTCTTCACTGCCTTCTTCTTCACTGCCGTCGATCAGCTCGCCATTGGCATTGCGCTGACGCTCACGACGGTTGCTGCGACGACGCTGGCCACGGGAGCGGCGGCGCGGGCGCTCGCCATCGGTGCCTTCCTGCTCGTCTTGCAGCAGCTCTTCGCCTGGCAGTTGCTCTTCGGCCAGTTCGGCAGCCTGCTCGGTTGCTTCTTCGGCAGCGCGTGGTTGGCGCTCTTCGCGTGGTGGGCGCGGGGCGCGTTCTTCGCGTGGAGCGCGTTCTTCCCGAGGTGCGCGTTCTTCACGTGGAGCACGTTCTTCACGCGGTGCGCGCTCTTCACGTGGAGCACGTTCTTCACGCGGTGCGCGTTCTTCACGCGGTGCGCGTTCTTCACGTGGAGCACGTTCTTCGCGAGGTGCGCGTTCTTCGCGTGGAGCACGCTCTTCGCGGGCTACACGTTCTTCACGCGGCTGGCGCTCTTCGCGTTCGGCTGGCGGGGTGACGTCCAGCGGTTCGCGCAGCTCGCGAACGCGTTCTTCGCCGCGGTTGCTACGGCGGTCTTCGCGTGGCTGGCGCGGAGTACGTTCTTCACGCGGGGCGCGTTCCTCACGCGGCGCACGTTCTTCGCGTGGGGCACGTTCCTCACGCGGTGCACGTTCTTCGCGTGGGGCGCGTTCCTCGCGCGGTGCGCGCTCGGCACGCTCTTCACGCGGTTTGCGTTCTTCGTCGCGGCGGCCGTTGCGGTTGCGGCTTTGCTGGCGGCCGTTGCGGCGTTCTTCGTTGCGCGGGCTGCGCTCGGCAGCCGGTTTTTCGGCGGCGGGAGCCACTGGCGCGGCGGCAGGCTCGTCCTTGCCGGCGAACAGGCTCACCAGCGACTTCACCAGGCCTTTGAACAGGCTTGGCTCTGGAGCGCTCGGGGCAGGGGCGACCGGCGCGGCAGCCTGGGGCTCTTCAGCGGCGGCCGGTACCGGTGCGTTGGTGCGGGCCGGGGCCGTCTTCACTGCGGCTTCCTGGCGTACCAGGGTGCGGGTGGCGGTCGGTTGCGGCGCTTCTTCGGCTTCGGCGGCGGCGATTTCGTAGCTGGACTGGTTGTTCAGCACTTCAGGGTTGTCGTCGCGCAGGCGCTGGACTTCGAAGTGCGGGGTCTCCAGGTGGTCGTTCGGCAGGATGATGATGCGCGCACGGGTGCGCAGCTCGATCTTGGTGATCGAGTTACGCTTTTCGTTCAGCAGGAAAGCGGCTACCGGGATCGGCACTTGAGCACGTACTTCGGCGGTGCGGTCCTTCAGGGCTTCTTCTTCGATCAGGCGCAGGATGGCCAGCGACAGCGATTCGACGTCGCGGATGATGCCGGTGCCGGAGCAGCGTGGGCAGACGATGCCGCTGCTTTCGCCCAGCGATGGGCGCAGGCGCTGACGGGACATTTCCAGCAGGCCGAAGCGCGAGATGCGGCCAACCTGCACGCGGGCGCGGTCGGCTTCCAGGCATTCACGCACGCGCTCTTCAACAGCGCGCTGGTTCTTCGCCGGGGTCATGTCGATGAAGTCGATGACGATCAGGCCGCCGATGTCACGCAGGCGCAGCTGGCGGGCGATTTCCTCGGCCGCTTCCAGGTTGGTCTGCAGGGCGGTTTCTTCGATGTCGCTGCCTTTGGTGGCGCGCGCCGAGTTGATGTCGATGGACACCAGGGCTTCGGTCGGGTCGATCACGATCGAGCCACCCGATGGCAGGTCGACCACGCGCTGGAAGGCGGTCTCGATCTGGCTTTCGATCTGGAAGCGGTTGAACAGCGGCACGCTGTCTTCGTACAGCTTGACCTTGCTGGCGTACTGCGGCATCACCTGGCGGATGAAGGTCAGCGCTTCTTCCTGGGCGTCGATGCTGTCGATAAGCACTTCGCCGATGTCCTGGCGCAGGTAGTCGCGGATGGCGCGGATGATGACGTTGCTTTCCTGGTAGATCAGGAATGGCGCGGCGCGGTCCAGGGACGCTTCCTTGATGGCGGTCCACAGCTGCAGCAGGTAATCCAGGTCCCACTGCATTTCTTCGCTGCTGCGGCCAAGGCCGGCAGTGCGCACGATCAGGCCCATGTCGCCCGGTACAGTCAGGCCGTTCAGGGCTTCGCGCAGTTCGTTGCGCTCTTCGCCTTCGATGCGGCGCGAGATGCCACCGGCACGCGGGTTGTTGGGCATCAGCACCAGGTAGCGGCCGGCCAGGCTGATGAAGGTGGTGAGGGCGGCGCCTTTGTTGCCGCGCTCTTCCTTCTCGACCTGAACGATGACTTCCTGGCCTTCGCTGAGCACTTCCTTGATGTTGACCCGGCCTTCTGGGGCCTTCTTGAAGTACTCGCGGGAGATTTCTTTCAGCGGCAGGAAGCCGTGACGTTCGGAACCGAAGTCGACGAAGGCGGCTTCGAGGCTGGGTTCGATGCGGGTGATCTTGCCTTTGTAGATGTTGGCCTTTTTCTGCTCGCGCGCGCCGGACTCGATGTCCAGGTCGTAGAGACGTTGGCCGTCCACCAGGGCTACACGCAACTCTTCGGGTTGAGTCGCGTTAATCAGCATTCTTTTCATGTTGTACCGTCGGTTTCCGGGCTGCCGGAAACGGCGTTCGGCACACACGACGTCTCATGGTCGGTGCCAAGGTGCGCAAAGGGTGGCCGGGCCACCCCCGTGTCGAGCGACGTTCGGCACCAGCCGGTTGCCCAGCCTGCCGTTGTCGCGACGACGCGTCCTGTTTGCTGCGGTGCCAACAAGGCCCCGGTGGCTTCGAATAGGTATCCGAATCAACCAAGCGGGCCTTGTGCACTCAGTCAGGAGGAGGAATCAACCGTCAGCCGTGGACGCCCGGAAGGCATCTGTTCAGGACCTTATCCGCTCACCAGCCGTCAGTGGGCTGGTGGCCGGACGCGGTGCTACACGGTCCGAGGGCTGTGCATCTCCACCCTGCACGTATCCCTGATAATTCGGGTGCTGCCGCGCGCTGAATCCGCAACGGGTTGCATTTTTCGCCAGCGCTGGTTCTGCGCTGGCGCCATTCATGTCCAAGGCAGGTATTTCCGAAGCATTCGCCGGGCGTTGCGTGGAAGCGACTCGCGGGCAGAGGTGCAGCGAAAAGAATCGGGTAAGCAGGTGAAACACCGCACTTGTCGTTTTTTTTCGGTCTTCTCTACACGGCGCTGGTGGCGATTCCAGGCATTTCGGTAAACTGGCGAAAACCCCGTAGGACGGCCTCGCGTCCTGGAGAATTGCGAAGGTCAGGGACCGGCAAAGAGCCTGGTGCCGCTGGCCTGCCGCTTTTGGCGGCGTTCGCGACTATAGCAGCAATGATTAAGTGCTTCAATTCCATAAAAAATTGTTATGATCCCGTAATGACGACCAATACCCCTCCGACTTCCGGCGTTCAGCTGATCGAAGTCGCGCCGGAGCTTGCCGGCCAACGCATTGATAATTTCCTCATCACGGCCCTCAAGGGCGTGCCCAAGACACTGGTCTACCGCATCCTGCGCAAGGGTGAGGTGAGGGTCAACAAGGGCCGTGTCAAGCCGGAGTACAAGATCCAGGCCGGCGACATCGTGCGGGTTCCGCCCGTCCGCTTGCCGGAACGAGACGAGCCGGCGCCGGTGGCCCAAGGCCTGCTGCAGCGTCTGGAAGCCGCCATTGTCTACGAGGATAAGGCGCTTATCGTGATGAACAAGCCGGCCGGCATCGCCGTGCACGGTGGCAGTGGCCTGAGCTTCGGGGTGATCGAGGCGCTGCGCCAGTTGCGCCCGGACGCCAAGGAGCTGGAGCTGGTGCACCGCCTGGATCGCGACACGTCTGGCCTGTTGATGATCGCCAAGAAGCGCAGCATGCTGCGCCACCTGCATGCCGCCCTGCGCGGCGATGGTGTCGACAAGCGCTACATGGCGCTGGTGCGCGGCCACTGGCCAACCTCGAAAAAGCAGGTCAACGCGCCGTTGCTCAAGAGCAACCTGCGTTCCGGCGAGCGCATGGTCGAAGTGAACGATGAAGGCAAGGAGGCGCTGACCCTGTTTCGCGTGCTGCGCCGCTTTGGCGACTTTGCCACCATTGTCGAGGCGCGCCCGATCACCGGTCGTACCCATCAGATTCGCGTGCACACCTTGCATGCCGGGCACATGATCGCTGGCGACAGCAAATACGGCGACGAAGACTTCAGCCGGGAAATTCGCGAGTTGGGTGGCAAGCGCCTGTTCCTGCATGCCTACGCGTTGACTGTACCGCTGCCCGACGGTGGCGAGTTGAAGCTCGAGGCGCCTGTGGATGAGGTCTGGGCGAAGACCGTTGAACGTTTGAGTGCATCCTGACCCATGAAAAAAGGCTATGAGCTACTGATCTTCGACTGGGACGGCACCCTGGCCGATTCCATTGGTCGTATCGTCGAGGCCATGAATGTCGCCGCAGAGCGTGCCGGCGAGGCACAGAGCAGCGACGATGCGGTCAAGGGCATCATCGGTCTGGCCTTGGACGAGGCGATCCACACCTTGTACCCGCACCTGGTGCCTGCAGAGGTTGTCAGCTTCCGCCAGCACTATGCCGATGTCTACGTTGCACTGGATCAGCAACCTTCGCCGCTGTTCGATGGCGTGGTCGAGTCGCTGGATGCCTTTCGCGCCGAGGGTTACCGCCTGGCGGTGGCCACCGGCAAGGCCCGTCGCGGGTTGGATCGGGTGCTCAAGGCCAATGGCTGGGAGCGTTTCTTCGACATCACCCGTGCCGCTGACGAGACCCGTGGCAAGCCACACCCGCTGATGCTTGAGGAAATCCTCGGGCATTGTGGCGTCGAACCGTCGCGGGCGCTGATGGTCGGAGATTCGGCATTCGACCTGCAGATGGCCAGCAATGCCGGCATGCATTCGGTGGCGGTTGGTTATGGTGCCATGTCGCTGCAGGCGCTGGCCGAGTTTGGCCCGCAGGTATGTATCGATCACTTTTCCCAGTTGCGCGAGTGGCTGGGTGGTTCCGCAATTCCATTTCCAAGGTAGGTAAGCATGGCAGACGAATGGAAAGCCCCTGAGGCCGAGCCCGGGGAGCGCGAAGAGCGCAGCAGCTGGAAGCTGCTGGAAAAGACCTTGCTGGCCAGCGTGCAGGAGCAGCGACGGTCGCGGCGCTGGGGGATCTTCTTCAAGCTGCTGACCTTCGTCTACCTGTTTGGCATTCTGGCGTTGTTCTCGCCGCTAATGGACATGGACAAGGCCGCTTCGCGCAGTGCCAGTCATACCGCGTTGGTCGAGGTGCGGGGGGTGATTGCCGATCAGGAGGCTGCCAGCGCCGATAACATCGTCAAGAGCCTGCGCGAAGCGTTCAAGGACGACAAGACCAAGGCTGTGGTGATGCGCATCAACAGCCCGGGTGGCAGCCCGGTGCAGGCGGGTTACGTGTATGACGAAATCCGTCGCCTGCGTGCCGAATATCCCGCTATCAAGCTGTATGCGGTGATCGCTGATCTTGGGGCGTCCGGAGCCTATTACATCGCCAGTGCGGCGGACGAGATCTATGCCGACAAGGCCAGCCTGGTGGGTTCCATTGGTGTGACGGCGGCGGGTTATGGCTTTGTTGGTACCATGGAGAAGCTAGGGGTCGAGCGGCGTGCCTATACATCGGGTGAGCACAAGGCGTTCCTTGATCCGTTTTCGCCGGAAAAACCAGAAGAGACCCGGTTCTGGCAGGGTGTGCTGGACACCACGCACCAGCAGTTCATCGCCATGGTCAAGCAGGGGCGGGGCGAGCGCCTGAAGGACAAGGAGCACCCGGAGTTGTTCAGCGGCCTGATCTGGTCGGGTGAGCAGGCCAAGGCGCTGGGGCTGGTGGATGGCTTGGGCAGTGCCAGCTATGTGGCGCGCGAGATCGTGGGCGAGAAGGAGTTGGTGGACTTCACCGTTCAGGAGTCGCCTTTCGATCGCTTCTCCAAACGCGTGGGTGCCAGCGTGGCTGAGCACCTGGCGATGTGGATGGGGTTCCAGGGGCCGCAGTTGCGTTGAGTTCGTCGCAGTTCTTGTGGTGCCTGGCAGATCAAGCGCCGCCCGCGCGGCGCATTGCGCGCAGGCCCGCTCATCGAGCGGGCTGCCCGCCGGTGCGTTGTAGGAGCGGGTTTGCCCGCGAATAGGCCGGACCCGCCGTCCAATATCTCCGATCGTTCACCCTCTCGGGCGGCGCTCGATCTGTCGGTCGCCAAAATCTCCAGCCAGGTTACGGAACCATCACCCCTTCCTTGGTCAGCATATCCACCAGCCGAATCAGCGGCAGCCCGATCAGGCTGGTTGCATCGCACCCATGGGTGCTCTGGAACAGGCTCACCCCCAACCCCTCCGCCTTGAAGCTCCCTGCGCAATCCAGCGGCTGTTCCGCCGCGACGTAGCGCTCCACGCGCTCGCGGCTCAATTCGCGCATCGTGACGGTAAACGGCACGCAATCCACCTGGCATTGCCCGGTGGCGCTGTTCAGCAGTGCCAGCCCAGTCAGAAAGCTCACCTGCTGCCCGCTACACTCCAGCAGTTGCTCGCAAGCCCGCTCGAAGGTGTGCGGCTTACCCAGCACCTGTTCGCCCAGCACAGCTACCTGGTCCGACCCAATAATCAGGTGCCCGGGATGGCTGCCCGCCAAGGCCTCGGCTTTTTGCCTGGCAAGGCGGCGTACCAGTTCAACGGCTGGCTCGTCTTGCCGGCGCTGCTCGTCTATATCGGGGCTTGCCCAGGTGAAGGGCAGGTGCAGGCGTGCGAGCAGTTCGCGGCGATAGGCAGAGCTGGAAGCCAGTAACAAAGGAAGCATGGTAGACTCCGGGTTCGGTTGAACCAATTCTATCACGCACGATGCCGCCTAATTTCCTTTGACAGGGGCGGGGGGCATCCCTAGAATGCTGCGCCTATGTTGAATGACCCGATTCCACCTCACGTTGACCCGCGCAAATTAGCCGATCGTGGCGTAACCCTTAACGGTTCGCTGCAACTCGCTGATTTGGAAAGACTCTGCGACCCGCTTTCCGACAATGTCGGTACGGTGCAGGCGAAGTTCGATTTTGAACGAGATGAACAGCACGTGGTGGTTATCCACAGCGAGCTGGACGTCGAAGTCAAGATGGTTTGCCAGCGTTGTCTTGAGCTGGTCACCCTACCGGTCCACAGCGAATGTACATACGCCGTGGTGAAGGAGGGTGCGAATACCCAGTCGTTGCCGAAAGGCTATGACGTGCTGGAACTGGGCGAAGATCCTTTGGATCTGCAGGCATTGGTCGAGGAGGAGCTTTTGCTCGCCTTGCCAATCGTGCCTGCTCATCATCCGGAAGAATGCCAGCAGCCGGCGGGCGCAGACGAGCCCGAATCGAGCAAGGACGAGGTATCGCGGTCCAACCCGTTCAGTGTTTTGGCGCAGTTAAAGCGTGACCCAAACGTTTAGGAGTTAATCAATTATGGCTGTTCAGCAGAACAAAAAATCCCGCTCTGCCCGTGACATGCGCCGTTCGCACGACGCTCTGTCGGAAAACGCGCTGTCGGTAGAGAAAACCACCGGTGAAGTTCACCTGCGTCACCACGTTTCGCCAGAAGGCGTATACCGTGGTCGTAAAGTGGTCGACAAGGGCGCTGACGAGTAATCCTTGTCCGCTCAGGTCATCGCGATCGACGCAATGGGCGGGGACTTCGGTCCCCGCAGCATTGTCCAGGCTAGCATTGCCTGCCTTTCGGCTACCCCCTCGCTCCACCTGACCCTCGTCGGTCAACCCTCCCTCCTTGAAGATCTTGTCAGTGGCTTGCCAGCTGCGGATCGCGCGCGCCTGCAGATTGTGGCCGCCAGTGAGGTGGTCGGCATGGACGAGCGGCCATCCCAGGCGTTGCGCGGCAAGCCGGATTCGTCGATGCGCATCGCCCTCGAACTGGTGCGCGACGGAAAAGCCCAGGCCTGTGTCAGTGCCGGCAATACCGGGGCGCTGATGGCGTTGTCGCGCTTCGTGCTCAAGACCTTGCCGGGTATCGACCGGCCGGCCATGGTGGCGGCGATCCCGACCCAGACAGGTTACTGTCAACTGCTCGATCTGGGCGCCAATGTCGACTGCAGTGCCGAAAACCTCTACCAGTTCGCGGTAATGGGCTCGGTGGCCGCTCAGGCCCTGGGTGTGCATCGGCCACGCGTGGCGCTGTTGAACATCGGTACCGAGGACATCAAGGGTAACCAGCAGGTCAAGCTGGCTGCCACGCTGTTGCAGAGCGCCCGCGGGCTCAACTATGTCGGTTTCGTCGAAGGGGATGGCCTGTACCGGGGTGAGGCAGACGTGGTGGTGTGCGACGGTTTTGTCGGCAACATACTGCTCAAGTCCAGCGAGGGCCTGGCGACGATGATCGGTGCGCGCATCGAAAAACTGTTCAAGGGCGGTGCTTTTGCCCGCGTTGCCGGTGCCGTTGCCATGCCGCTGCTCAAGCGTTTGCAGGCCGACCTGGCGCCGGCGCGGCACAATGGGGCGAGCTTCCTGGGGCTGCAGGGTATCGTCATCAAGAGTCATGGCTCGGCGGGCGTGCAGGGGTTTCAGAGTGCCATCCAGCGGGCGCTGATCGAAATTCAGGAAAACCTGCCGCAGCGGCTGCACGGCCGCCTTGAAGACCTGTTGCCTTAGGCATTTCGCCGATGAAGTGCTTAAATGTGACCGCTTGGTCTATGTTTCCATCCAAGTTTTCAGATTCCGCGCCTGGCCTCGGGCCTGGCGCACACTATCCGACGACAAGATCATAAGGGCTTGTTCAATGTCTGCATCCCTCGCATTCGTCTTTCCCGGTCAAGGTTCCCAGTCGCTGGGCATGCTCGCCGAGCTCGGCGCCGAGAAGCCAGTGATCATCGAAACCTTCAAGGAAGCGTCCGAAGCGCTCGGCTACGACCTGTGGAAGCTGGTCCAGGACGGCCCGGAAGAGCAACTTAACCAGACCGACAAGACCCAGCCGGCGATCCTTACTGCGTCCATCGCACTGTGGCGCCTGTGGCTGGAAGAGGGCGGTGCCAAGCCGGCCTTCGTTTCCGGTCACAGCCTGGGCGAATACAGCGCCCTGGTCGCCGCCGGCAGCATCAGCCTGAAAGATGCCGTTCGCCTGGTCGAGCGCCGCGGTCAGCTGATGCAGGAAGCCGTACCGGCCGGTCACGGCGCCATGGCTGCCATTCTCGGCCTGGACGATGCTGTGGTCGTGGAAATCTGCGCCGAAGCCGCTGAGGATGAAGTGGTCAGCGCCGTGAACTTCAACTCGCCTGGTCAGGTGGTCATCGCCGGTAACAAGGCAGCGGTAGATCGCGCCATGGAACTGTGCAAGGCCAAAGGTGCCAAGCGCGCCCTGCCACTGGCGGTGAGCGTCCCGTCGCACTGCGCCCTGATGAAGCCCGCCGCCGAGCGCTTTGCCGATTCGGTCAATGCCATCGAATGGAAGGCCCCGCAGATTCCGGTGGTGCAGAACGTCACTGCCGCCGTCGCCGCCGACCTCGATGCCCTCAAGCACGACCTGCTGGCACAGCTGTACCAGCCGGTACGCTGGGTCGAGTGCGTGCAGACCCTGGCCGCCAACGGTGCGGTCAACCTGGTCGAGTGTGGCCCGGGCAAGGTCCTGGCTGGCCTTAACAAGCGTTGCGCCGACGGCGTGACCACCTACAACCTCAACACCCCTGACGCCGTTGCTGCCACCCGCGCGGCACTGGCCTGATTTGGAGAAGCTTGCATGAGCCTGCAAGGTAAAGTTGCACTGGTTACCGGCGCCAGCCGTGGTATTGGTCAGGCCATCGCCCTCGAGCTGGGCCGCCAGGGCGCGACCGTGATCGGTACCGCCACGTCGGCGTCCGGTGCCGAGCGCATCGCTGCCACCCTGAAAGAACACGGCATTACCGGCACTGGCATGGAGCTGAACGTGACCAGCGCCGAATCGGTTGAAGCCGTACTGGGCGCCATTGGCGAGCAGTTCGGCGCGCCGGCCATCTTGGTCAACAATGCCGGTATCACCCGCGACAACCTCATGCTGCGCATGAAAGACGACGAGTGGTTTGATGTCATCGACACCAACCTGAACAGCCTCTACCGTCTGTCCAAGGGCGTGCTGCGTGGCATGACCAAGGCGCGTTGGGGTCGTATCATCAGCATCGGCTCGGTCGTTGGTGCCATGGGTAACGCAGGTCAGGCCAACTACGCGGCTGCCAAGGCCGGTCTGGAAGGTTTCAGCCGCGCCCTGGCGCGTGAAGTGGGTTCGCGTGGTATCACCGTCAACTCGGTGACCCCAGGCTTCATCGATACCGACATGACCCGCGAGCTGCCAGAAGCTCAGCGCGAAGCCCTGCAGACCCAGATTCCGCTGGGCCGCCTGGGCCAGGCTGACGAAATTGCCAAGGTGGTTTCGTTCCTGGCGTCCGACGGCGCCGCCTACGTGACCGGCGCTACCGTGCCGGTCAACGGCGGGATGTACATGTAATACTGCAACTCAATGTGACGGGTTTCGTAAAAAAAGAGTCATACTGCGAGCCTAAAATCCGTTATAAAGCTGCAACCAGATTCCAGGCAGCGGGTGTGGTGACTAGCCTGAAGGTGCGTTTTGCTTGAAAAGCGAACGTCTTTCTATAAAATTAGCCACCGGCCAGCTGCCTGACATATATCCATTAGGAGTGAAAACTAGGTATGAGCACCATCGAAGAACGCGTCAAGAAAATCGTCGCCGAGCAACTGGGCGTCAAGGAAGAAGAAGTGACTATTGAGAAGTCCTTCGTCGATGACCTGGGTGCCGATTCGCTTGACACCGTTGAACTGGTGATGGCTCTGGAAGAGGAATTCGAGACCGAAATCCCTGACGAAGAAGCCGAGAAGATCACTACCGTTCAAGCTGCCATCGACTACGTCAAAGCCCACCAGGCCTAAGACGCTACAGTCGACGTTTCTTGTCGGGGAAAACCGCACTGCCTTCGCCGGCGTGCGGTTTTTTCTTTGCGAGCGCCTCGCATTTTTCAGGCGGCTTCGTTCACCGCGCACCAAGAGCCTGTTGCCATTTCATTCCAGCACTTGAATGCAATGGCAAGAGACTCTGTTATTAGAAAAGGAGAGTACTGTGTCGCGTAGACGCGTCGTGGTCACCGGTATGGGTATGCTGTCGCCACTGGGTACCGATGTACCGAGCACCTGGCAGGGCATTCTGGCTGGCCGCAGTGGCATCGGTCCGATCGAACACACGGACCTGTCTGCCTACTCCACCCGTTTTGGCGGCTCGGTGAAAGGCTTCGAGGTTGAGCAGTACCTGTCGGCCAAAGAGGCCCGCAAGCTCGACCTGTTCATCCAGTACGGCCTGGCGGCGGGTTTCCAGGCCGTGCGTAATGCCGGCCTGGAGGTCACCGATGCCAACCGCGAGCGTATTGGCGTGGCCATGGGCTCGGGTATCGGTGGTCTGACCAACATCGAAGAAACCAGCCGCACCCTGCACGATTCAGGGCCGCGCCGCATTTCGCCGTTCTTCGTGCCGGGTTCGATCATCAACATGATCTCCGGTTTCCTGTCGATCCACCTGGGCCTGCAAGGGCCGAACTATGCCATCGCCACTGCGTGCACCACCGGCACCCATTGCATCGGCATGGCCGCGCGCAATATCGCCTACGGTGAAGCTGACGTGATGATCGCCGGTGGCGCCGAAATGGCCGCTTGTGGTCTAGGCATGGGCGGTTTTGGCGCTTCGCGCGCACTGTCTACCCGCAACGATGAGCCAAGCCGGGCCAGCCGCCCGTGGGACAAGGGCCGTGACGGCTTTGTGTTGTCCGACGGCGCTGGAGCCCTGGTGCTCGAGGAGCTGGAGCACGCCAAGGCCCGCGGGGCGACTATCTATGCCGAGCTGGTTGGCTTTGGCATGAGCGGCGACGCCTACCACATGACGTCGCCGCCCGACTCTGGCGAAGGCGCTGCCCGCTGCATGGCCAACGCCTTGCGCGATGCCGGTATCCAGCCGGAAGACGTCAGCTACATCAACGCCCACGGCACTTCTACCCCAGCGGGCGATGTGGCCGAAGTGGCGGCGATCAAGCGCGTGTTCGGCGAACATGCCTACAAGCTGGCGGTGAGCTCGACCAAGTCGATGACGGGCCACTTGCTGGGCGCCGCAGGCGCGGTGGAAGCGATCTTCAGCGTGCTGGCAATCAATAGCCAGATGGCCCCGCCGACCATCAACCTGGACGAGCCGGACGAAGGATGTGACCTCGACTTCGTTCCCCACCAGGCGCGCAGCATGCCGATCGACGTGGTGCTGTCCAACTCGTTCGGCTTTGGCGGCACCAACGGCTCGCTGGTATTCCGCCGGTTTGCCGACTGATGCACAGCTGGATCGACGGCCAGCCGGCGACTGCACTCAACCTGCAGAACCGCGGCCTGGCCTACGGCGATGGCCTGTTCGAAACCATCGCCGTGCGAGGTGCCCGGCCCAGCTTGCTGGACGGCCACCTTGCACGCCTGGCGCTGGGCTGCCAGCGTTTGGCGATCAACACCGATCTGGCGCTGGTGCGCGACGAGCTGCTGCGTTACGCCAGCCAGCTGGGTGAGGGTGTCGTCAAACTCATCCTTACCCGTGGCGATAGCCAGCGTGGCTATGCGCCAGCTGTCGATGCAGCGCCGCGGCGTATCCTGCAAGGCAGTCCATTACCCCGTTATCCTGTCGAGCATGCCGAGCATGGCGTGCGTTTGTTCCCTTGCCAGACCCGGCTTGGGGAACAACCACTGTTGGCCGGTCTCAAACACCTTAACCGCCTGGAGCAGGTGCTGGCCCGTGCCGAATGGCAGGACAGCGTCCATGCCGAAGGCCTGATGCGTGACGCGCAGGGCAGGGTGATCGAAGGGGTATACAGCAATCTGTTTCTGGTGCGTGATGGCGTGCTGCTTACCGCCGACCTTAGCCGTTGTGGCGTGGCGGGCGTGATGCGTGCCGCACTGCTGGAACAGGCCCCGCTGCTGGGTATTGCGGCACACGTCTGCGACCTGTCGTTCGAGGCGCTTGAGCAAGCGGATGAAGTATTTGTTTGCAATAGCGTTTACGGCATTTGGCCCGTGTGTGGCGTAGCCGCGCTAAACTGGTCGCCGGGCCCGCTCACTCGTAAACTGCAGGCCGTTGCCCGTACGTTACTGGAAACCTGAATTCGTGAGACGTAAATTCCTGCTGTTGCTGGAAATGGGCTTGATCCTTGCCGGCCTGGCGTTTGGCTGGTCGGCCTGGAAGGTCAACTCGGTCCTGGAGCAGCCCCTGCACGTCACGCAGGAACGCCTGCTGGATGTGCCCAATGGCACTAACCCCAACCGCATGTTCTACAGCATGCAACGAGAAGGGTTGCTCGACGATGCCGTCTGGTTGCGTTTGTACTGGCGCTTCAACATGGCCGGCACCCCTTTGCACACTGGCGAGTACCGTCTTACCCCTGGCATGACCGTCGAGCAGTTGTTCGACGCTTGGCGCCGTGCCGACGTGGTGCAGTACAACCTCACCCTGGTCGAAGGCTGGACCTTCCGCCAGGTGCGTGCGGCCGTGGCCAAGCATGAAAAGATCAAGCACACCCTGGACGGCTTGTCGGATGCCGAGGTCATGGACAAGCTCGGCCATACCGGTGTATTCCCCGAAGGCCGCTTCTTCCCCGACACTTACCGCTTTGTGCGGGGTATGACCGATGTCGAGTTGCTGCAGCAGGCCTACATGCGTCTGGACGAAGTGCTGGCCAAGGAGTGGGCCGAGCGCTCCACCGACCTGCCGTATCGTGACCCGTACCAGGCGCTGATCATGGCCTCCCTGGTCGAAAAGGAAACCGGCATTCCGCAGGAGCGCGGGCAGATCGCCGGTGTGTTCGTGCGGCGCATGCGCCTGGGTATGATGCTGCAGACCGACCCGACGGTTATCTATGGCATGGGTGAACGCTACAACGGCAAGATCACCCGCGCCGACCTGCGCGAGCCAACGCCCTACAACACTTACACCATGACTGGGCTGCCACCGACCCCGATCGCCATGGTCGGCCGCGAGGCGATTCACGCGGCGCTGAACCCGTCCAATGGCACCAGCCTTTACTTCGTCGCCCGCGGCGATGGCAGCCATGTGTTTTCCGACGACCTCGACGACCACAATTCGGCAGTGCGCGAGTTCCAGCTCAAGCGCCGGTCGGACTACCGCTCCAGTCCTGCGCCGCAGCAAGAGGCCAAGCCAGGGGCCGATGATGCCGAACAGGCGTCGGGCGCCGACGATGCGCAGCACCCTGAGCCCCCAGCAGCGGACGAGCCAACTGCGCAGCCAGCCCCCGATGAAGCGCCCGCGCAGGATGCCCCTGCTGGCGGTGCACAAGCGGCCGAGCGGCCGACGCCTGACGAACAACATTAAGGACTGCCTGTGAGCGGCTTGTTTATTACTTTGGAAGGCCCCGAAGGCGCGGGCAAGAGCACCAATCGCGACTACCTGGCCGCGCGCCTGCGCGAACACGGCCTGGACGTGGTGCTGACCCGTGAGCCAGGCGGTACGCCGCTGGCGGAAAAGGTGCGTGAACTGTTGCTGACGCCCAGCGACGAAGGCATGGCGGCCGACACCGAGCTGCTGCTGGTGTTCGCCGCTCGCGCCCAGCACCTGGCGCAGGTCATCCGCCCGGCGCTGGCACGCGGGGCTGTGGTGCTGTGTGACCGTTTCACGGACGCCACCTATGCCTATCAGGGCGGCGGTCGTGGTTTGTCGGTAGAGCGTATCGCGGTTCTGGAGCAATTCGTCCAGGGCGACCTGCGCCCGGACCTGACCCTGGTCTTCGACCTGCCGGTAGAAGTGGGCCTTGCCCGCGCCGCCGCCCGTGGCCGCCTGGACCGATTCGAGCAGGAAGGGCAGGCGTTCTTCGAAGCAGTGCGCCAGGCGTACCTGCAGCGCGCCCAAGGCGCGCCACAGCGCTACAGCCTGCTTGATGCGGCACAATCCCTGGAGGCTGTTCAGCGTGACATCGACGCTCTGCTGCCAGGCATTCTGGAGCGTTGCCGTGGCTGAGGCCTACCCTTGGCAGCAGGCGCTGTGGCAGCAACTGGCCGGTCGCAGCCGCCACGCCCACGCTTATCTGCTGCATGGGCCGCAGGGTATTGGCAAGCGGGCCATGGCCGAGCGCCTGATGGCGCGCCTGTTGTGCCAGCAGCCGCAGGGCCTGGACGCTTGTGGGGCGTGTAAGTCGTGCCTGTTGCTCAAGGCCGGCAGCCACCCGGACAACTTCGTCCTCGAGCCGGAGGAGGCTGACAAGCCGATCAAGGTCGACCAGGTACGGGAGCTGGTGGCCTTTGTGGTGCAGACCGCGCAGTTGGGCGGGCGCAAGGTGGTGTTGATCGAGCCAGTGGAGGCGATGAATGTAAACGCCTCAAACGCCCTGCTCAAAAGCCTTGAGGAACCTTCCGGTGACACCGTGTTGTTGCTGGTGACGCACCAGCCCAGCCGTCTGTTGCCGACGATCAAGAGCCGCTGCCAGCAGGTGGCCTGCCCGCAGCCCAGCCTGGCCCAGAGCCAGGCATGGCTGGCTGGCGCGTTACCCGACTGCGACGAGGTCGAGCGCGATGAGCTGCTGACGCTGGCAGCGGGCTCGCCATTGATGGCGGTCAGCCTGCAGGCGCAGGGTGTGCGCGAGCAACGCGCGCTGGTGGCCGATGGGGTGAAGAAGCTGCTCAAGCAGCAGCAATCGCCCAGCCAGCTGGCCGATGCCTGGAGCGGTGTGCCGTTGTTGCTGCTGTTCGACTGGTTCTGCGATTGGTCGCACCTGATCCTGCGCTATCAGTTGACCCAGGACGAGGAAGGGTTAGGCTTGGCCGATATGCGCAAGGTCGTGCAATACCTGGCGCAGAAGAGCCGCCAGGCCAAGGTGCTGGAAGTGCAGGCCTGGATCCTCGAGCAGCGCCAGAAGGTGCTGGGCAAGGCCAACCTCAACCGTGCCTTGTTGCTTGAATCGCTGCTGGCTCACTGGCTGCAACTGCCGGGTGCCCGCTGATTTCCCATTTTTCATGTGTGCCGTTATCCCATGCTCGTAGATTCCCATTGCCACCTCGACCGTCTTGATCTCACTGCCCACCAGGGCTCCCTCGATGCTGCCCTGCAGGCGGCGCGTGAGCGTGGGGTCGGGCATTTCCTGTGCATTGGCGTCAGTGCCGAGAATGCGGGTGCAGTGAAGGCGCTGAGCGAGCAGTATGCTGACGTCGACTGCTCGGTGGGCGTGCACCCGCTGGACCTGGCCCCTGGCGAAACCCCGGCGTTGGAGTGGCTGTTGCGCGAATTGGCCCACCCGCATGTGGTGGCGATTGGTGAAACCGGGCTGGATTACCACTACGAGCCAGAGGCGGCAGAGCTGCAGCAGGCCTCGTTCCGCTTGCACCTTGAGGCCTCCAGGCAGACCGGCAAGCCGGTGATCGTGCATACCCGGGCGGCGCGCGCCGATACCCTGGCGCTGCTGCGTGAGGCGAGCCTGCCGCAAGCGGGCGTGCTGCACTGCTTCACCGAAGACTGGGACATGGCCAAGGCCGCGCTGGACCTGGGTTATTACATCTCGCTGTCGGGCATCGTGACCTTCCGCAATGCAGAGGCGTTGCGTGAAGTGGCGCGGCAGGTGCCGGTCGATCGCTTGCTGGTGGAGACCGATTCGCCCTACCTGGCGCCGATTCCCCATCGCGGCAAGCCGAACCTGCCGCAGTATGTTCGGGAGGTGGCGGAGTATGTGGCTTCGTTGCGCGGGGCCAGTTATGAGCAACTGGCCGTGCAGACTACCGCCAACTTCAAGCGGCTGTTCCCGTTGGCGCGGGTGGCTTGATTTACCGGGGTTAAAGATTGTGTGAGGGGCACAAGGTGCCTGCCACAATCCTTGCAGCGCCTGACAGCCGTCACGCCATCCTTCCCACAAGAACACAAAAAAAACCCGGGTTCTGGGGGAGGAATCCGGGTTAAGACCATTAGGAGTAAAACAAAGGTACGCGGTCCCTGAGCACCTTTATCGGCGCGCCACTGGGGGGGATGCGCCGCGCCAACACTTCAAGTATTGGTCAGGTTTGGCGCAGTGCCAGTGCATATTGGACGTTTTTTAAACAGATTTGGAATACGCCAACGTTTCATTCCTCCCGCAGCGCATGGCTGTATGCATCGTGAAACACAGACATGCGTGGATGATCCGTGCAATTTCCCGCAAGTTAGGCATAATAAACCGCTTCGATTGTCATCCAGTCCTTCCCATGCAGAAAGAACCTCGTAAGGTCCGTGAGTTTCGCCGTCGCGAACAGGAAATCCTCGATACCGCGCTCAAGCTGTTTCTCGAGCAAGGTGAAGACAGCGTCACCGTCGAGATGATCGCCGACGCCGTGGGCATCGGCAAAGGTACGATCTACAAGCACTTCAAGTCCAAGGCGGAGATCTACCTTCGCCTGATGCTCGATTACGAGCGTGACCTGAATGAGCTGTTGCACTCGGCCGACGTCGACCGTGACAAGGAAGCGCTGTCGCGCGCCTACTTCGAGTTCCGCATGCGCGATCCGCAACGCTACCGGCTGTTCGACCGCCTTGAAGAAAAGGTGGTCAAGGGCAATCAGGTGCCGGAAATGGTTGAGCAGCTGCACAGCATCCGTGCCTCCAACTTCGACCGCCTGACCCAGCTGATCAAGGGTCGTATCAGCGAAGGCAAGCTCGAAGACGTGCCGCCGTATTTCCACTACTGCGCTGCCTGGGCGCTGGTGCACGGCGCTGTGGCGCTGTACCACTCACCGTTCTGGAGCAACGTGCTGGAAGACCAGGAAGGCTTCTTCCAGTTCCTGATGGACATTGGCGTGCGTATGGGCAACAAGCGCAAGCGCGACCCGGAACCCTCAAGCTGAGCATCAGCCCGAAGCGTTGACTATCGTTTGGAAATTCGGCATTGCGTATTGGGGCTTGCAAAAACCTGATTTATGAGTCAGGTTTTGCCGGCCCCTTCATCCATGCCGGAGTCATTCATGATCGTCGATCGTCAAGGCAGGCGCTTTCGCAACCTGCGCGTCAGCCTGACGGCTGCCTGCAACTACGCTTGCACCTACTGCGTACCCGACGGCAAGCGGCTGGTGGCGGCGCAGGACGAGCTGTCTGCGGATGCCCTGGCCCGTGGCGTGGCCTATCTGATCGAAGCCGCCGGCATCGAGCGCCTGCGGATTACTGGCGGTGAGCCACTGGTCAGCCCGCGCCTGGATGCCTTTCTGGCTGCCGTGGCCAAACTCGACCTTGACGACGTCTCGCTGACCACCAACGGCCAGTTGCTGGCGCGCAAGTTGCCGCAACTGCAGGCGGCTGGGATTCGTCGGCTGAACGTTTCCCTCGACACCCTCGACCCGCTGGCGTTCCGCCAGATTGCCCGTGGCGGCGACCTGGGTACTGTGCTGGATGCAATGGGGCAGGCCAGCGCTCTGGGTATGCGAATCAAGGTCAACATGGTGCCGATGCGCGGGAAAAACCTTGATCAGGTACTGCCGCTGCTGGATTACTGCCTCGCGCGCGGCTTCGAGCTGCGCTTCATCGAGCTGATGCGCATGGGTCACCTCTCTCACGATCGCAACGCCTTCCTCCAACAGTTCGTAGGCCTCGACCAGCTGCTTGCGCTGATCGGCGGCCAGCATACCTACGCCCAGGTGAATGCGCCGCTGGACGCCACAGCCATGCGTTACCACATCCCTGGCAGGGGCTACTTCGGCGTCATTGCCAACGAAAGCGTGCCGTTTTGCCGGACCTGCTCGCGGCTGCGCCTGTCTTCTACGGGCTGGCTGCATGGCTGCCTGTCGTCAGGTAACCGGCACTTCGTCGGCGATCTGCTGGAAAAGCCGCGTCATCAGGCGCTGCCGGCCTTGCAGCGGTTGTTGGTCAAGGCTTTGGCTGACAAGCAGGACGTAGCCTTTTCTGGCGGCGTGACAGTCATGAAAGTGATCGGTGGCTGAAGCTGGCGCAAAAGCTGCATCCGCCGGCTATTCGCCGGTTTTTCGTCGCCGGCCACTGGAGGAAAGATGCGTAGCCTGGTCTTGCTGCTGGCGCTGATGGCGCTGGGCGGCTGCATGAATGTCAGCGATATGGGCGAAGGCGTCCGCTATCACATGAGCGATGCCGGTCTGCTGGACCACAGCGAAACCCGTCGCACCTTGTCGATCCGCCTGCAGCCTGATTCGTTCATCTTCATTGGCCAGGGTGCGTTCGTGCCGCCGGGCGAGGGGCCGGTGCCTCGGCAGAATGCAGTGGCCCAGCAGGCCTACAAGAGTTTCGTCGAATACTTCCCGATGGTGCGTCGCGCCCAAGGCCCGCTCGGCCTGGAAGAAGCCATTGCACAGGCGCGCTCGGTAGGCGCCGACTATGTGTTGTACACGCGCTTTGCCCGTACTGACGATCGCATCGGCAATGGTGACGAGTGGTATGACGAACAGGCCGTCGACCGCTTGGGCTGGGACACCGGCGTGGTGCAGATGATGCTGATCGAAACCAATACCCGCTACCTGATCGACACCGCGCGCATCAAGAGCCGTGGCGGTTTGTTGACGTTCCACGACAACACCCCGGAGGATTTGCTTGGTGCGCCGATGCGCGAGTACGCTCGTAGCCTCCTGGGCATGAGTGAATGAGGCAAGCGTGATGAGCGACTCCGGCAAGGCCAATGACCTTCTGGCGCAGATCCCCAAGGCCAAGGGGCTGCCGCCGGTGCACCTGTGGAACCCGGATTTCTGTGGTGACATCGACATGCGCATCGCCCGCGATGGTACCTGGTACTACCTGGGCACGCCGATCGGGCGCAAGCCGATGGTGCGGCTGTTCTCTAGCATCATTCGCCGCGACGGCGATGACTACTTCCTGATTACCCCGGTAGAGAAGGTTGGTATTCGTGTCGACGATGCGCCATTTGTGGCCGTGTTGCTGGACGTGCAGGGCGAAGGCGAACAGCAGGTGCTGCGCTTTACCAGCAATGTCGAGGACCAGGTCGAAGCGGGGCCGGATAACCCCCTCCGGGTAGTGATCGACCCGGTGACGCAGGAGCCATCACCGTATGTGCTGATGCGCAGCAACCTGGAGGCGCTGATACATCGCAATGTGTTTTACCAGCTGGTGGAGCTGGCGGTGCCGCATGTGATCGACGGGGAGGAATGGCTTGGGGTGTGGAGTCGGGGGGCGTTTTACCCGATCGGGCGCGGCTGAGGCCTGTGTTAGCGATGCCGGCCTCTTCGCGGGTAAACCCGCTCCTACACACGCATCGAGGGCGGCACAGGCCGGAGCGGGTTCACCCGCGAATGGGCCGGTACAGGCGAAAATCGGCCCCCTGCTTTTCTCCCGGATTGGCCATTTGTCTTCAGCCAGTCAGGGTCTAACCTGCAGGCACTTGTCCTTCAGGAAAGCTCATGAATCCATTAGCCATCATCCTCTTCGCGCTGCTCGCCGCCCAAACGCCCGCTTGGGCCCACGGTGATGTCGCCGACCAGGTCAAGGTCCTGCAACAACAGCAGCCCTCTAATGCCCCCGGCAAAACCGCCGTCATGCTCACCGTCAGCTACGCCCCGGGCGAGGCATCACCCGCGCATCAGCATCCGGGCGCAGTCATGGCTTACGTCCTGGAAGGGGCGGTGGCATCGAAGCTCAACAGCGAGCAGGAAAAGACCTACAAGGCCGGCGATTATTGGTACGAGGCGCCGGGCACCGTGCACCGCGTTTCACGCAATGCCAGCAAAACCCAGCCGGCCAGTTTGCTGGTCTGGAGCCTGGTGGACGAGGGCAAGCCAGTGACCGAGGTGCTTGGCCAATAATTCCAGCGCAACGAAAAAGCCCCCGGTTGCTTGCGCATCCGGGGGCTTCTTCAATGTCTGGCTCCGCGACCTGGACTCGAACCAGGGACCCAATGATTAACAGTCATTTGCTCTACCGACTGAGCTATCGCGGAATCTGCGCGTATCTTACTGATTGCCTGGGAGAAGTCAACCCACCCCCAGGCAAAACAATGAGTTACAGCACTTCCACGATCGCTTTGGTCACCACGTGGATGTTGCTCTGGTTCAGCGCGGCCACCGCGATACGGCCGGTGTCCAGGGCATAGATGCCGAAGTCGTTTTTCAGGCGGGCGACCTGTTCAACGGTCAGGCCCGAGTAGGAGAACATGCCGACCTGGCGGCCAACGAAGCTGAAGTCGCGGTTGGCACCGTATTCGGCCAGCAGCGATACCATCTGCTTGCGCATGCCATGGATGCGTTCACGCATTTCGGCCAATTCGGTTTCCCACATCTGGCGCAGTTCTGCGCTGTTCAGCACGGTGGCAACAATGGTTGCGCCGTGGGTCGGCGGGTTGGAGTAGGTGGTGCGAATCACGCGCTTGACCTGCGACAGCACGCGGGTGCTCTCGTCCTTGGAGGCGGTGACGATCGACAGTGCGCCGACGCGCTCGCCGTACAGCGAGAACGATTTGGAGAACGAGCTGGAAACAAAGAACTCCAGGCCCGACTCGGCGAACAGGCGCACGGCGAAGGCGTCTTCGGCGATACCGTCACCAAAGCCCTGGTAGGCCATGTCGAGGAACGGCACGTGGCCCTTGGCCTTGACCACTTCCAGGACGTTCTTCCAGTCGTCCAGGTTCAGGTCGACACCGGTCGGGTTGTGGCAGCAGGCGTGCAGGACCACGATCGAGCCGGACGGCAGGGCGTTGAGGTCTTCGAGCATGCCGGCGCGGTTGACGTCGTTGGTTGGCGCATCGTAGTAGCGGTAGGTCTGCACCGGGAAGCCGGCCGATTCGAACAGCGCACGGTGGTTTTCCCAGCTAGGGTCGCTGATGGCAACCACGGCGTTGGGCGAGAGGCGCTTGAGGAAGTCGGCACCGATCTTCAGTGCGCCGGTACCACCGACGGCCTGCACGGTGACCACGCGGCCGGCGGCCAGCAGTGGCGACTCGGCGCCGAACAGCAGCTTCTGCACAGCCTGGTCGTAGGTGGCGATGCCGTCGATCGGCAGGTAGCCGCGCGAAGCGTGCTGGGCGGCACGCTGGGTTTCGGCTTCGATCACGGCGCGCAGCAGCGGAATGCGGCCTTCCTCATTGCAGTACACGCCTACGCCCAGGTTGACCTTGTCGGTACGTGGGTCGGCGTTGAATGCTTCGTTGAGGCCCAGAATAGGGTCGCGGGGTGCCAGCTCGACAGCGGAAAACAGGCTCATTGTTACCTTGGCTCTGATTGGAGTGTGATAGGGCGTACACGCTCCAGCCGAATGCACTGAAGCGGTGCACAAACGGGGAGTCAGTATAGTGATACCGACCGGTCACCGCGACACTCTGGCGCAGCTTTTGGGGCTATTTGCGCAAATATTTTTCGACCATTGGTCTAAATGCCGTGTCCACCGTTGCATGCGCCCACACCTGTGCCTTGAAAGCGCCCCCGAACGGGCGCATTTGGGTATAGACTACTGGCTAAATTTACAGCTGCTGCACCGCGAGGTCCTTCATGTCCGAGTTCCAGCTCGTCACACGTTTCCAGCCGGCTGGCGACCAGCCCGAGGCTATCCGCCAGTTGGTCGAAGGCATCGAGGCGGGGCTGTCGCACCAGACGTTGCTCGGGGTGACCGGTTCGGGCAAGACCTTCAGCATTGCCAACGTCATCCAGCAGGTGCAGCGCCCGACGCTGGTGCTGGCGCCCAACAAGACGCTGGCCGCCCAGTTGTACGGGGAGTTCAAGGCATTCTTCCCCAACAACGCGGTGGAGTACTTCGTTTCCTATTACGACTACTACCAGCCGGAAGCCTACGTCCCTTCGTCAGACACCTTCATCGAGAAGGACGCCTCGATCAACGACCACATCGAGCAGATGCGCCTGTCGGCGACCAAGGCGCTGCTGGAGCGGCGTGACGCGATCATCGTGACCACCGTGTCGTGCATCTACGGCCTGGGCAGCCCCGAGACCTACCTGAAAATGGTTCTGCACGTGGACCGTGGCGACAAGCTCGACCAGCGCGCGCTGCTGCGCCGGTTGGCCGACCTGCAGTACACCCGCAACGAAATGGACTTTGCCCGCGCGACCTTCCGGGTACGCGGTGACGTGATCGACATCTTCCCGGCCGAATCGGATCTGGAAGCCATCCGCATCGAGCTGTTCGATGATGAAGTGGAGAACATCGCCGCCTTCGATCCGTTGACCGGCGAGGTTTTCCGCAAGCTGCCACGTTTCACGTTCTACCCCAAGAGCCACTACGTCACCCCGCGGGAAACGCTGCTGGAAGCAGTGGAGGGCATCAAGGAAGAACTGAAGGAGCGTCTGGAGTACCTGCACAAGGCCAACAAGCTGGTCGAAGCGCAGCGTCTGGAGCAACGTACCCGCTTCGATCTGGAGATGATCCTCGAGCTGGGCTACTGCAACGGCATCGAAAACTACTCGCGCTACCTGTCCGGGCGCCCGGCCGGGGCGCCGCCGCCCACCCTGTACGATTACCTGCCGCCTGATGCGCTGCTGGTGATCGACGAATCACACGTCAGCGTTCCGCAGGTCGGCGCCATGTACAAGGGCGACCGTTCACGCAAGGAGACCCTGGTCGAGTACGGCTTCCGCATGCCTTCAGCGCTGGACAACCGGCCGATGCGTTTCGACGAGTGGGAGGATGTCAGCCCGCAGACCATTTTCGTTTCGGCCACTCCGGGGCCCTACGAGGCTGAGCATGCCGGGCGCGTGGTGGAGCAGGTGGTGCGCCCGACCGGGCTGGTCGACCCGCAGGTAGAGGTGCGCCCGGCGCTGACCCAGGTCGACGACCTGCTGTCCGAGATCCGCAAGCGTGTCGCGGCAGGCGAGCGAGTGCTGGCGACCACATTGACCAAACGCATGGCCGAGGACCTCAGCGATTACCTGGCCGACCACGACGTGCGGGTACGCTACCTGCACTCGGACATCGACACGGTGGAGCGGGTGGAGATTATCCGTGACCTGCGCCTGGGCACCTTCGACGTGCTGGTGGGCATCAACCTGCTGCGCGAGGGCCTGGACATGCCCGAGGTGTCGCTGGTGGCTATCCTCGATGCGGACAAGGAAGGTTTTCTGCGTTCCGAGCGCTCCCTGATCCAGACCATTGGCCGCGCGGCACGTAACCTTAATGGCCGGGCCATTCTGTACGCCGATAACGTAACAGGTTCGATGCAGCGGGCCATTGACGAAACCGAGCGCCGCCGCGAGAAGCAGATCGCCTTCAACGAAGCCAACGGCATCGTGCCCAAGGGCGTGGTCAAGGACATCACCGACATCATGGAGGGTGCCGCCGTGCCTGGTGCGCGCAGCAAGAAGCGCAAGGGCATGGCCAAGGCGGCGGAGGAGAGCGCCCGTTACGAGGCCGAACTGCGTACGCCGGGCGAGATCACCAAGCGCATCAAGCAGTTGGAAGAAAAAATGATGCAGTTCGCCCGCGACCTGGAGTTCGAAGCTGCGGCGCAGTTGCGTGACGAGATTGCGCAGCTGCGGGAGCGGTTGATTAGCAGCTGACCCTGTGGGAGCGGGCGTGCCCGCGAAGAATTCAACGCGGTGGCTGGCACCGGCTGCGCCGGTGTTCGCGGGCATGCTCGCTCCCACAGGGACCGCATCTGATCTGTAATAGCCTCAATGGGCTTCCCCAGCCTTCAACCCCTCCGGCAACTTGCGGGTCAGCAACACCGCCACCATGCTCACCGCCAACCCGATCCCGACAAAGTGGAAGGCATCGTTGTAAGCCATGATCAGTGCCTGCTGGTGGGTAATCTCGCTAAGTTTGCCCAGCGCCGCATTGTCATTGCCCAAGCGCTCCGCCAATTGCGCCAGCCGCTCAGCCACCTGCGGGTTGCTCGGCACCACCGATTCGCGCAGGTAGTCGAAGTACACCTTGGTGCGCGCATCCAGCAGGGTGGCCAGCAAGGCAATACCAATCGCGCCACCGAGGTTACGCAGAATATTGAACAGGCTCGACGCGGACCCTGCATCCTGTTGTTGGATATACGCGGTGGCAATCAGCGAGATGGTCACCATGATCATCGGTTGACCCAGGGCGCGGATGATCTGGATATGGTTGAACTGCGGCCCGGCAAAGTCCGGGTTGAGCACCCCCGAACCGAAACTGGCAGCGCCGAACAGGCAAAACCCCAGCGCGCATAGTACCTTGGGCGATATCACCTTCATCAGTTGCGGCACCAGCGGGATCAGGAACAGCTGCGGAATACCCATCCACATGATCACCTCGCCAATCTGCAAGGCGTTGTAACCCTGTACCTGCGCCAGGTACAGCGGTAGCAGATAGATCGACCCGTACAGGCCCACGCCCATGCCCAGGCTGGCGATGCTCGACAGGCCAAAGTTGCGGTTGCCGAGGATGCGCAGGTTGATCAGTGGGTGCGGCTTGGAAAACTGCAGGATGACGAAGGTGATCAGGCTGACCAGGGCAACGCTGCCCAGGCCGACGATCAGGTGCGACTCCAGCCAGTCCTTGCGATGGCCTTCCTCGAGAAACACCTGCAGGCAGCCCAACCCAAGGCCGAGCGTGACGATGCCGGCGTAATCGGTACTTTTCAGCAGCTCCCAGTGCGCCTCCTTCTTCTCAAGCCCGTATAACAAGCCGGCGATCATTAGCAGGCCCGGTGGGATATTGATGTAGAAGATGTATTCCCAGCCCCAGTTCTCGGTCAGCCAGCCGCCCAGGGTGGGGCCGATGGAGGGGGCAAAAGTG
Source organism: Pseudomonas sp. GLN_2 (assembly GCF_043106005.1). Taxonomy (NCBI): domain Bacteria; kingdom Pseudomonadati; phylum Pseudomonadota; class Gammaproteobacteria; order Pseudomonadales; family Pseudomonadaceae; genus Pseudomonas; species Pseudomonas sp. GLN_2. Next base: position 86,751 of record NZ_JBICMC010000084.1, read on the forward strand.
GCGGTCATGGCGAACATCGCCATGCCTTTGGCGCGGTGGTGCTCGGGCAGCTTGATCAGCGTCAGGGTGAAGGCCAGCGGGATCAGCGCGCCACCGGTGAAACCCTGCAAGGCGCGAAACAGGATCATGCTCTCCAGGTTCCAGGCCATCGAGCACAGCAGCGACGACAGCAGAAAACCGCTGGATACCCACACCGCCAGGCGCCGCGCCGACAGCAGCTGCACCAGCCAGGCCGTTAGCGGGATCATGATGATTTCCGCCACCAGGTAGGAGGTTGAAATCCATGAGCCTTCTTCCAGGGTCGCCGACAGAGCGCCCTGGATGTCCTTCAACGAGGAATTGGTGATCTGGATATCCAGCACTGCCATGAAGGCACCGAGCATCACGCTCATCACCGCGATCCAGTCGCGTCGGGTTGGCTCCGCCGTGGGGCGCAGCAGTTGGTCACCGGCCATTGTGGCCTTCGTCTGCGCTGCGCAGGTCGACGGTGGCGGTCACCGACATGCCGGGGCGAATACGCCCGTGCAACGGGTTGTCGGCGCTGAACGTGAGCTTTATCGGGATGCGCTGCACAACTTTGGTGAAGTTGCCGGTGGCGTTGTCCGGTGGCAGCAGGCTGAACTGCGCACCGGACGCGGCGAACAGGCTGTCCACCCGGCCTTCGATCGGTGTTTCGGGGTAGCTGTCGAACAACAGCTCCGCGCGCTGGCCGGGGTGCATGCGGCCGATCTGGGTTTCCTTGAAGTTGGCCTGCACCCAGATGTCTTCATCCGGCACGATCGACAGCAGGTAGGCGCCGGCCTGCACCACCTGGCCATTGCGCGCATTGCGCTGGCCGATGGTGCCGCTGATCGGGGCATGGATTTCGCAGCGGGTCAGGTTCAGTTCGGCCTGGGCCAGGTCGGTGCGGGCATTGGCGATTTGCGCATCGAGGCGCTTGAGTTCGGCGTTCAGGGCGGTGACCTGCTGGCGCTGGCTTTGCAGGTCGGCGCGGGCCTTGTCGACCTGGGAGCCGGCGACATGGCTGTCCGCCGACAGGGTAGTGACCCGCTCCTCAGAGACAAAACCCGGCTTGCGCAGCTTCTCGGCACGGCTCAGGTCCAGCCGTGAACGGTCGAACGTGGCCTGGGTGGCCGCCAACTGGGCCTGGCCGGCGGCAATCAGGCTGCCTTGTTGGGTGAGGCGGCTTTGCGCTTGTGCGTACTCGGCTTCGCGGGTGGCCAGGGCGGCACGGGCGCGTTCGACCGCCAGCTCGAAGTCGGCGGCTTCCAGACGCACCAGCAGGTCGCCCTTGCTGACGTGCTGGTTGTCCTCGACCGGCACCGTTTCGATACGGGCGCCAAGCTGGCTGGAGATACGGGTGATCTCACCCTGCACGTAAGCGTTGTCGGTGCTCTCGTAGAAGCGGCCCTTGAAGTACCAGTGGCCCAGGAAGGCGAGGGCGATGATGGCCACCAGGGCGAAGAAGAGCGTCAGGCGGCGTTTGAGTTGGGCAGGCATGGGGACTATCGTTCCAGAAATGTAAACAAATTTAACAGCGGCACAGGGCCTGTCGACAAGTGACGTTCGCGCCATTGCTGGAGCCCGGTGCCCGCCTCCTGCTAACATCCCGCCTTTGTTTCATCTTTCGTTCGAGACTCTCCATGACCACCGTACGCACGCGTATTGCGCCATCGCCTACCGGCGACCCCCATGTCGGCACTGCCTACATCGCCCTGTTCAACTACTGCTTCGCCAAGCAGCACGGCGGTGAGTTCATCCTGCGCATCGAAGACACCGATCAGCTGCGCTCCACGCGTGAGTCGGAGCAACAGATCTTCGACGCCCTGCGCTGGCTTGGCATCGAATGGAACGAAGGCCCGGATGTCGGCGGCCCGCACGGCCCTTACCGGCAGAGCGAGCGTGGCGAAATCTACGCCAAATACGCTAAGGAACTGGTAGACGCCGGCCACGCCTTCTACTGCTTCTGCACTGCCGAAGAGCTGGAGCAGATGCGTGCCGAGCAGCAGGCTCGCGGCGAAACCCCGCGTTACGATGGCCGTGCATTGCTGCTGAGCGCCGAAGAAGTGCAGCGCCGCCTGGACGCTGGCGAGCCGCACGTGATCCGCATGAAAGTGCCGAGCGAGGGTATCTGCGTGGTGCCGGACATGCTGCGCGGCGATGTCGAGATCCCGTGGGACCGCATGGACATGCAGGTACTGATGAAGAACGACGGCCTGCCGACGTACTTCCTGGCCAACGTGGTCGACGACCACCTGATGGGCATCACCCACGTGCTGCGTGGTGAAGAGTGGCTGCCATCGGCGCCCAAACTCATCAAGCTGTACGAGTACTTCGGCTGGGAGCAGCCCAAGCTGTGCTACATGCCGCTGCTGCGCAACCCGGACAAATCCAAACTGTCCAAGCGCAAGAACCCGACCTCGGTCACCTTCTACGAGCGCATGGGCTTCATGCCTGAAGCGATGCTCAACTACCTTGGCCGCATGGGCTGGTCGATGCCTGACGAGCGCGAGAAGTTCTCGCTGGCCGAAATGGTCGAGCACTTCGACCTGTCGCGTATCTCGCTGGGCGGCCCGATCTTTGACATCGAGAAGCTGTCCTGGCTCAACGGCCAGTGGCTGCGCGAGCTGCCGGTAGAGGAATTCGCCGCACGCCTGCAGAAATGGGCATTCAACAGCGACTACATGATGAAGATTGCCCCGCATGTGCAGGGCAGGGTCGAAACCTTCAGCCAGGTTGCCCCTTTGGGCGGGTTCTTCTTCGAAGGCGCGCTTAAGCTGGACGCCAAGCTGTTCGAAAGCAAGAAACTGTCGGCCGACCAGGTGCGCCAGGTGATCCAGTTGATCCTGTGGAAGCTTGAAAGCCTGCGTCAGTGGGAAAAAGAGCGCATCACCGGTTGCATCCAGGCCGTGGTCGAAGCGCTGGAGCTGAAGCTGCGTGACGCCATGCCGCTGATGTTCGCCGCTATCACGGGCCAGGCCAGCTCGGTTTCGGTGCTGGACGCCATGGAAATCCTCGGCCCCGACCTGACGCGCTACCGCCTGCGCCAGGCCCTGGACCTGTTGGGTGGAGTGTCGAAGAAAGAAAACAAAGAGTGGGAAAAGCTGTTGGCCTCCATCGGCTGACCGTTTCCCGAACACCGCTGTTGAGCACTGTGGGAGCGGCCTTGTGTCGCGAAAGGACTGCAACGCGGCTCCACAATCTTTGACTCGACGCAAATCCGTCGGGGCCGCTTTGCGGCCCTTTCGCGACACAAGGCCGCTCCCACAGGCATTTCCCTGAGCACCAAGTAGCCGGATTGAGTGGAGCAGGGCGGTAAGTGATTGTTATCTGTGAAAAAATTTTTGGATATTTTTGAAAATTAGTTTGACAGCCCTGCAATCCGAACTTAATATGCGCCCCGTCCACAGCGATGAACGAAAACGAAACGCCAGGCGCCCAGCCAGCGGTTCAGTTCAAAGCGACATTGTGGGGCTATAGCTCAGCTGGGAGAGCGCCTGCATGGCATGCAGGAGGTCAGCGGTTCGATCCCGCTTAGCTCCACCAAATTCCGCTTAGCAGCCAAGGCTGATAAGCAAGACCGGGTCCAGCAACCAGGTCTTGAAGGTAAGAAGGTTCGTCCCCTTCGTCTAGTGGCCTAGGACACCGCCCTTTCACGGCGGTAACAGGGGTTCGAGTCCCCTAGGGGACGCCAGTTTTACACAAGCGATGTTGTTATGTCGCTGGGCCGCGAGGCTAGAAATCCGGGGCTATAGCTCAGCTGGGAGAGCGCCTGCATGGCATGCAGGAGGTCAGCGGTTCGATCCCGCTTAGCTCCACCAATTTTGCCGCGGTTCGCGTTAGCGGATCGGCACGAAGGTTACGTCCCCTTCGTCTAGTGGCCTAGGACACCGCCCTTTCACGGCGGTAACAGGGGTTCGAGTCCCCTAGGGGACGCCACTTTTCCTGCGTTTTGCAGGGCTTTAAAAGGCTCGTCGATTATTGATGAGCCTTTTGTTTCGGGGCTATAGCTCAGCTGGGAGAGCGCCTGCATGGCATGCAGGAGGTCAGCGGTTCGATCCCGCTTAGCTCCACCATTTCTGCCAGGGTTCACGCAAGTGGATCTTCGCGAAGGTTACGTCCCCTTCGTCTAGTGGCCTAGGACACCGCCCTTTCACGGCGGTAACAGGGGTTCGAGTCCCCTAGGGGACGCCACGTTTACCCGCGTTTTGCGGGACTTTAAAGGCTCATTCGCTTATTGAATGGGCCTTTTGTTTTTTCCCTTCTCAATAATTTGCCCCCGACAAACGGCCGCACATTTTGCTTGCCAAAAAATATGATGAGAATAATATTTCGATCATCATATTTTGTGTGGTGTGTGCCAGATGAGCGACAAGAAGAGCAAAACCCGCGAACGCATTCTGGAAGCTGCGCGCAGTGCGCTGATCCAGCACGGCCCGGCTGAGCCCAGCGTCAGCCAGGTGATGGGTGCGGCAGGCCTGACCGTCGGGGGCTTCTATGCGCACTTCGACAGCAAGGATGAGCTGATGCTCGAGGCGTTCCGCCAGTTGTTGGGTGAGCGCCGTGCCTTGCTCGCCCAGGTCGACCCCAATCTCGATGGCGCCGGGCGGCGAGCGCTGGCCGGGGCCTTCTACCTCTCGCGCAAGCACCGGGACTGCGAAGTACATGCTTGCCCGCTGCCTAACGCGTTGGGCGAAATGCAGCGCCTGCCGGAGGTCTTCCGCGAGGTGCTGGCCGAGCACATCGAGTTGATGACTGCCGCGATGGTCGACCGCCCTGAGGATGCCGACAAAGCATTGGCCGACCTGGCCCTGATGGTGGGGGGGCTGGCGCTGGCCCGCGCCTTGGGGGCCAGTGACCTGTCTGATCGTATTTTGCGCGCCGCCAAGTCGGCGGTGCTTTAACCCTGGAGCATGGCGATGACCACCCTGAGCTGGATTCGCGGTGTCAATGGCACCTTGGGCCGCCTGGCCCCCGAGCATGTCGCGGGCAAGATGCGCCGTGCCTTCATGACCCCGCGCAACCTGCCGCCGCGGGATTGGGAGCTGCCCGTGCTGGCCAGCGCCGAGCGCATTACACTGCGCTTCGGTCTGTCTGCCTTGCGCTGGGGTCAAGGGCCGACCGTGCTGCTGATGCACGGTTGGGAAGGGCGCCCGACGCAATTTGCCGCCTTGATCGAGACCTTGGTTCAGGCAGGGCATACGGTGGTGTCGCTGGAAGGGCCTGGGCATGGTCGTTCGCCTGGCGAGCAAGCGAATGTGGTGCTGTTTGCCCGGGCGCTGCTTGAGGCTGCGGCTGAGTTGCCGCCCTTGCGTGCAGTCATTGGCCATTCCATGGGTGGGGCAAGCGTGCTGCTGGCTTTGCAGATGGGGCTGCGTACAGAGGCGGCTGTCAGCATTGCAGCGCCGGCGCGGTTGCTCGGTGTGTTGCGTGGTTTTGCCCATCGCCTGGGGCTGCCAGCCCGGGCACGGGCAGCGTTCATTCGCCAGATCGAGCGCGATGTGGGCATGCAGATTGCGCGGCTGGATGTCACGGGTTACCAGCTGGAACTGCCGGGGCTGGTGGTGCATGCTGCCGATGATGCTCTTGTGCCCGCAGATGAGGCACATGTGATCCACAAGACCTGGTTCGACAGCCGGCTGATGCTGCTGGAAGAGGGTGGGCATCAGCGGGTGCTGGCCGACCCGCGGCTGAGTGAAGCCGTGCTCGAATTGCTGGCTCGGGCTGAAGCGGTCAGTGTCGGGGCGGCTTCAGCCGCGAACATCGGCCTCGCCGGTACTGTCCACCGCGGTGTCTGATTCGCGGGCAAGCCCGCCCCCATAACGACCGCCTCAGGCTCGCAGGGGCTGGACATTGCCCCGCAGATCGCTGCTAAATCGCCTTTTGCGCCAAGGAAGCGAAAATGAGCTGGGACCTGGCAACACCCTTCGTCATCGACCTGCGCGTCGGCAGCGAGGACATCGACGGCCTTGGCCACGCCAACAATGCCGTCTACGTCACCTGGCTTGAGCGCTGCGCCTGGCGCCACTCCCAGCGTCTGGGGCTGGACCTGGCCGAGTACCGGCGCCTTGACCGGGCGATGGCTGTGGTGCGCCACGAAATCGACTACCTGGCCGCCGCCTATGAAGACGATGAACTGCAGCTGGCCACCTGGATCATTGACTGGGACCAGCGCCTGCGCATGACGCGGCGGTTTCAGCTCAAGCGCCCGCGCGATGGTGTGACGCTGCTGCGCGCGCAAACCACCTTTGCCTGCATCGAGCTGTCCAGCGGCAAGCCCAGGCGCATGCCGGCGGAATTCGTCGAAGGTTACGGTCCGGCGCTGATCGGCGCCTGAGTCGCCGGCATTTTTTGTTAAACTGCCGGCTTTTTCCGCTGAGACCCCGACATGCAAATTGCCCTGGCCCCGATGGAGGGGCTGGTCGACAACATCCTGCGCGACGTATTGACCCGTGTGGGCGGTATCGACTGGTGCGTCACCGAGTTCATTCGCGTGTGCGATCGCCTGCTGCCGGCGTCCTCGTTCGACAAGCTGGCGCCTGAACTGCGCCAGGGCGCGCGCACGGCTGCCGGTGTGCCCATGCGCGTGCAATTGCTGGGTTCGGACCCGGTATGCCTGGCGGAAAACGCCGCACTGGCTTGCGAGCTTGGGGCGCCGGTGATCGACCTGAACTTCGGTTGCCCGGCAAAAACGGTGAACAAGTCGCGCGGTGGTGCGGTACTGCTCAAAGAGCCGGAGTTGCTGCACGCCATTGTCCGTGAAGTGCGGCGTGCGGTGCCGGCGAACATTCCGGTGACCTCGAAGATGCGTCTGGGCTTCGACAGCCCCGATGGGGCACTGGAGTGCGCCACGGCGCTGGCCGAGGGCGGTTCGGCACACCTGGTGGTGCATGCGCGGACCAAGGTTGAGGGCTACAAGCCGCCAGCGCACTGGGAGTGGGTGGCGCGGGTGCAGGATGTGGTCAAGGTCCCGGTATTCGCCAATGGCGAGATCTGGACGGTCGATGACTGGCGGCGTTGCCGCCAGGTCAGTGGCGCTGAAGACATCATGCTCGGGCGTGGGCTGGTATCGCGCCCGGACCTGGGCCTGCAGATTGCAGCGGCGCGGGACGGGCGCGACTATCAGCCGATGAGCTGGCATGACTTGTTGCCACTGTTGCGTGAGTTCTGGCGCCAGGCCCAGGCCAAATTGTCGCCGCGTTATGCGCCGGGGCGGATGAAGCAGTGGCTGGCGATGCTGACTCGCAGTTACCCCGAAGCGGTGGTGTTGTTTGCCGAGTTGCGCCGGGAAGATGACTGCGCGCGGATCAGCCGGTTGCTGGGGGTTGAGGCGCAAGCGTTGGAGGCTTGCGTCGCCTGAGCAGGCCTCTCCGCGGGTACGGCACCTGTAGGCGCGGGGTCACCCGCGAAAGGGTCGGGCCTGCTGGCCAATTACCACCCGCCGATCACCGTTGCCGCCACCACCGTATTCGCGGGTAAACCCGCTCCTACACACACACTCGCATCGGTGGTTCGGCGCAGGTCGTCGTAGGGGCGGATTTACCGGCAAATAGGCCATCAGGCCCTGTGCAAAAATCAAATTTTTTCTGTTTGCCCCTTGAAAGCGTTTCCCTCGGCCATATCTTTTGAGTACGCGATGCCGAAGCCGGGTCGCGTAATGACTTACTTGCTGAATCTCAGGAGTTTATGACCATGACTACTGCTTTCTCTCTTGCTCCACTGTTCCGTCATTCCGTTGGTTTCGACCGTTTCAACGACCTGTTCGAATCCGCGGCACGTAACGAGGCCGGTAGCAGCTACCCGCCCTATAACGTGGAAAAGCATGGCGATGACCACTACCGCATCGTGGTTGCTGCAGCCGGTTTCCAGGAAGAGGACCTCGACCTGCAGGTCGAAAAAGGTGTCCTGACCGTGACCGGTGGCAAGCGCGACAATAGCGCCGCTGAAGTGACCTACCTGCACCAGGGTATCGCACAACGCGCCTTCAAGCTGTCGTTCCGCCTGGCAGATCACATCGAAGTGAAGGCTGCCGGCCTGGCCAATGGCCTGCTCAGCATCGACCTGCTGCGCATCGTGCCTGAAGAAGCCAAGGCCAAGCGCATTCCGATCAATGGCGAAAAACCAGCGCTGAACTGATCGCGCAGCACTGAAAAAAGGGCACCTCCAGAGGTGCCCTTTTTCGTGCTTCTCACGCGGTCCCGTGCAGGCGCGCGGCCGTCATGCGATCAGTAATCTGCCGGCGCCTCCAGCAACATCTGCCGAAATTCCAGCAACGGCAATGGCCGGCTGTGCAGATAACCCTGGTACAGATGGCACCCCAGCCGCTCGAGAAACGCCAGCTGTTCGGTCAGCTCTACCCCTTCGGCAATCACCGCCAGGTCCAGGCTGCGCGCCATGGCGACAATGGCGCGGACAATTTCTGCGTCGTTGGGGTCGACCGGTGCATCGCGCACGAAGCTCTGGTCGATCTTCAGCGCATCGACCGGCAGGCGCTTCAGGTAAGTCAGCGAGGAATAGCCGGTGCCGAAGTCATCCATGGCAAAACTCACCCCGTAGCGCTTCAGCTCGCGCATCTTGCTGATGGTGTCTTCCAGGTTCTGGATGACGATGCCTTCCGTGATTTCCAGCGTCAGCATCTGCCGCGGCAGGCGGTAATCGTCCAGGCTGCGCAGCACCCGCCCGACAAAGTCGTTCTGGCGGAACTGTCGCGGGCTTATGTTCACGCACAGGCTGAAATCATCAGCGTCGATCAACCCGTCGGTGAGCATGCGGGCGCAGGCGTCGCAGGCTTCGTCGAGAATCCAGCTGCCAACTTCAAGAATCAGGCCGCTTTCTTCCAGTACCTGAATGAACTGCGAGGGCGGTTGCTGGCCCAGTAGCGGGTGGTGCCAGCGCAGCAGTACTTCAGCACCGACGATGCGGTTGTCGCGGGCATCCACCTGCGGCTGGAAGTGCAGCGCCAGTTCGCCACGGGCCAGGGCCAGGCGCAGGTCGTTTTCCATGCGCAGGCGCTCGCTGGCGGCCTTCTGCATGGTGGTGTGGAACAGCTGTGTGGTGTTGCGACCGGAGTCCTTGGCCCGGTACAGGGCGATATCGGCACGCTTGAGCAGGTCGGCCGGTGTGGTGCCGTGGTCGGGGATCAGCGCCACGCCGATGCTGGGCGTTACCTGCAGGCGCTGGCCATCCAGTGACATTGGCTCGGCCAGCAGTTCGCGCAGGGTGTCGGCCAGCTCGCGCACTTTCTCTTCCACGTGTTCGCGGCTACCTTCCAGGCCGCTGAGCAGCACCACGAATTCGTCGCCCCCCAGGCGCGCCACGGTGTCCTCCAGGCGCACGCTGGCCTCAAGGCGGGCGGTGATGATCTTCAGCACGGTGTCGCCCACCGGGTGGCCCAGCGAGTCGTTGATGTGCTTGAAGTGGTCGAGGTCGAGGAACAGCAGGGCGCCACGCAGGTTATGGCGCTTGAGCAGGGCGATCTGCTGGCTCAGGCGGTCCATCAGCAAGGCGCGGTTGGGCAGGTTGGTCAACGGGTCGTGATAGGCCAGGTGGCGTATCTGCGCCTGGGCGTTCTTCAGCTGGCTGACATCGCGGGCGGTCAGCAGCAGGCAATCCACTTCGTTGAGGGTGATCGGTTCCACCGAAACCTCGACCGTGAGGATATCGCCACGCTTGTTGCGCCCGAGCATCTCGCGGTGGTGTACCCGGCCGCGCTCGTGCAATTCGGCCAGCAGCGCGCTGCGCTGCTTGTCGTCGGCCCAGATGCCGATCTCATATACCGTGTGGCCGATCACTTCGGCAGTGCTGTAGCCGGTCAGGCGGCAGAAGCCGTCGTTGATTTCCAGGTAACGGCCGCTGTGGCGTTCGGTGATGGTGATGGCGTCGGGGCTGGAGTGGAAGGCCTTGGCGAACTTCTCCTCGCTGGACTTCAGCGCTGCTTCGGCGCGTTGTTGCTGGGTGATGTCGCGCAGGGTGGTCACGCTGCAGGGCTGGTCGTCGACGGTGATCAGGCGGCTGGAAATCACACAGGTCATCGGGGCGCCATTGCGGTGGTTGAGTACCACGGCGACGTTGCTCAAGGCCTGTTCGCGGATCACCTGCTCGATACGTTTGGCGCGCTCGACGGACTCGGCCCACAGGCCGATTTGCTCTGCGGTACGCCCAAGCACCTGCTCGCTGCTCCAGCCGAAGGTCTGGGTGAACGCCGGATTGATCTCGATGAACTGGCCAGTGTCCTGGCGGGTGACGCAGATCGGGTCGGGGCTGACCTGGAACAGGCTGGCAAACTTCTCTTCCGAGGCGCTCAGGCGCTGTTCGCGCTCCACCTGATCGGTGATGTCGAGCAAGGTGCCCGCCATGCGCAGGGGGATGCCCTGGTCGTCGCGGTACAGCCGCGCGCGGCTTTCGATGTAGCGTGAAGTGCCGTTTTCCAACTGCACCCGGTAGGTGATCTGATAGTTGCCGGCAGGCCCTTCGCGCAGGCTGCGGTAGGCCTGTCGCATCGAGTTGCGCTCTTGCTCCGGCACCCCTTCGAAGAACGCATCGAACGATTCATGAAAAGGGATGGGCGGCAAGCCATGCAGCTGCGCCGCGCGGGCCGAGCCGTAGAGCATGCCGCTTGGGATGTGCCAGTCCCAGGTGCCCAGTTGCGCCGAGTCCAGGGCCAGGTCCAGCCGCTCCTGGCTGTCCTTCAGGGCCTGCTCGGCACGCTTGCGTTCGGTGGTGTCGACGAATGTACTGATCAGGAAGGTCACGCCTTCCAGCTCGATGCCCTGGGTGCACAGGATGCCGTCATGTACCTTGCCGCTGGTCGCGCGAAATTGCACCTCCATGATCAACGGGCCGCCGTTGGCGCGGGTCGACTCGATGATCTGGTGGCGCTGTTCGGGGTTGACCCACAGGCCCAGTTCCAGGCTGGTCTTGCCGATCACCTGACTGCCGGGCCAGCCGAACATGTTTTCGAAGTGCTGGTTGACCTCGAAGATCATGCCATCGTGGCGACGGGTCAGCAAAATGGCGTTGGGGCTCAGGTGGAACAGCGTGGCGAAGCGCTTTTCCGAATTGATCAGTGCTGTTTCCCGTTCGCGCTGGCGGGTGATCTCGCGGATCACACCGATCATCTGCGGTCGGCCGTGCGGGTCGTGGGTCAGGCTGCCGTTGATCTCCAGCCAGTGCAGGCTGCCGTCCGGCCAGCGGATACGGTGGCGCATGGCTTGCTCCACCGGCTCGCCATTGACCACCGCCTGGAACACCTGGCGCGTGCGGGCGCGGTCCTCCTCGGGCAGCAGGTCGAGGTAATCGATATCGGCGGGCAGTGGCCGTTGTGGATCGAAACCGAACAGGGCCTGGGTGCCCCGCGACCAACTGACCCTGCCGCTTTCGATATCCCACAGCCAGGCACCCAGGCGCGCACCGTTGAGCGCTGCCAGCAGTTGCGGGGCGTTCTGCCAGGCCTGCTCGGACTCCTGGGGATCAGCTGCAGGTATGCGCGGCAGGCGCAAAAAGCGGTTTGCTGATTTGGGCATCGGTACCAGACCTTTGGCGTATGACGTGTCCTTGGAATCGGAATAGCTGGCTGACAGCCAGTCATGCGGGCCCTGAGTGACTGTCGAGCAGGGCCATGAATGCCCTGGCCGCATTCGATAGCGTACGCTCCGTGTGCAGAATGTAGCCTAGCTGGCGCGACAGCTGTATGCCGGGCAAAGCGATGGGTGAAACCTGTTCGTCGAGCATGGTGCGTGGCAGCACGCTCCAGGCCAGGCCGATCGATACCATCATCTTGATAGTTTCCAGGTAGTTGGTGCTCATGGCGATGTTCGGCGTCAGCCCCTGGCTTTCGAACAGACGCTGGACAATATGGTGGGTAAAGGTATTGCCGCCGGGAAATACCGCCGGGTGGCGGGCGACGTCAGCCAGGCTGACCGCCTGGTTGTTGGCCAGCGGGTGCTCGGGGGCGGCGACAAAGTCCAGGGCGTCATCCCACACCGGCACGGCCTTGACCAAGTGGTGTGGCTCGGGCGCCAGGGTGATCACGGCGATTTCGGCGCGGCCATGCAAAATCTCGTCGTAGGCCTGTTCCGAATCCATGAATTGAATATCCAGTGCCACTGCGGGGTACTGGCGGGTGAAAATCCGTAGCAACGGGGGCAGGCGGTGCAGGCCGATGTGGTGGCTGGTGGCCAGGGTCAGGCGACCGCTCACGGTCCCGGTCAGATTGGTCAGCGCCCGTCGGGTATCATCCAGGACGTTGAGGATCTGGTAGGCCCGCGGCAGCAGTGCGCGCCCGGCTTCAGTCAGGGTTACCTCGCGGCCCAGGCGGTCGAACAGGCGCACGTCCAGTTGCTGCTCCAGGCCGGCGATGCGTTTGCTGATGGCCGGCTGGGTCAGGAACAGGCGTTCGGCTGCGCCGGAAAAGCTGCCGGTTTCGGCAATGGCGATGAAGGCACTGAGGTTGGCCAGGTCCATGGTGTTGTATTCCTTTGGGTTATCCAAAGCATAAAAATTATGAATTTGAGTTATTCAATCTAACCCCCTAGCATCGTCCGTACAAGCCAAGGGGTCTTTGGCATAGAAAGACGCTGATGAGGAACAGTCTGATGGCTGGCAAAACGCTCTACGACAAACTCTGGGAAGCCCATGAGGTCAAGCGCCGTGATGACGGCTCATCCTTGATCTACATCGACCGCCACATCATCCACGAAGTGACGTCGCCCCAGGCCTTCGAAGGCCTGCGCCTGGCCAACCGCAAACCGTGGCGTATCGACGCCAACATCGCCACGCCGGACCACAACGTGCCGACCACGCCAGAGCGCAAGGGCGGTATCGAGGCGATCGTCGACCAGGTTTCGCGCCTGCAGGTGCAGACCCTCGACGAGAACTGTGACGAATACGGCATCGTCGAATTCAAGATGAATGACGAGCGCCAGGGCATCGTCCACGTCATCAGCCCGGAGCAGGGCGCCACCTTGCCGGGCATGACCGTGGTCTGCGGTGACTCGCACACCTCCACCCACGGCGCTTTCGGTGCCCTGGCCCACGGCATCGGCACCTCCGAGGTCGAGCACGTGCTCGCCACCCAGTGCCTGGTCGCCAAGAAGATGAAGAACATGCTGGTGCGCGTGGAAGGCCAATTGCCGGCCGGCGTCACCGCCAAGGATATCGTCCTGGCCGTGATCGGCAAGATCGGCACTGCCGGTGGCAACGGTCACGCCATGGAATTCGCTGGCAGTGCCATTCGCGAATTGTCGATGGAAGGCCGCATGACCATCTGCAACATGTCCATCGAAGCCGGTGCCCGCGTTGGCTTGGTGGCAACCGATGCCACTACCGTTGCCTACGTCGAAGGGCGCCCGTACGCGCCGAAGGGCGAGCAGTGGAAGCAAGCGGTCGAATCGTGGAAAGACCTGGTGTCGGATGACGATGCCGTATTCGACACCGTGGTCGAGCTGGATGCCAGCCAGATCAAGCCACAGGTCAGCTGGGGCACTTCGCCCGAGATGGTTCTGGCCGTCGACCAGCGCGTACCGGATCCGGCGGCCGAAGCCGACCTGGTCAAGCGTGGTTCGATCGAGCGTGCCTTGAAGTACATGGGGCTGACCGCCAACCAGGCGATCACCGACATCAAGCTGGACCGTGTGTTCATCGGCTCGTGCACCAACTCGCGAATCGAGGACCTGCGCGCTGCGGCGGAAATCGCCAAGGGTCGCAAGGTGGCCGCCAGCGTCAAGCAAGCCATCGTCGTGCCGGGTTCGGGTCTGGTCAAGGCCCAGGCCGAGCGTGAAGGCCTGGACAAGATCTTCCTCGAAGCCGGTTTCGAATGGCGTGAACCAGGCTGCTCGATGTGCCTGGCGATGAACCCGGACCGCCTGGAAAGCGGCGAGCATTGCGCGTCCACCTCCAACCGCAACTTCGAAGGCCGTCAGGGCGCCGGTGGCCGTACCCACCTGGTCAGTCCGGCCATGGCCGCCGCTGCCGCGGTAGCCGGCCACTTCATCGATGTCCGCGAGTTGATCCAAGGGAGCGCAGCATGAAAGCCTTTACCCAGCACACTGGCCTCGTCGCACCGTTGGACCGTGCCAACGTCGACACCGACCAGATCATCCCAAAGCAGTTCTTGAAGTCGATCAAGCGCACCGGCTTCGGCCCGAACCTGTTCGACGAGTGGCGTTACCTGGACGTGGGTCAGCCCTACCAGGACAACAGCAAGCGCCCGGTCAACGAAGAGTTCGTGCTCAACCACGCGCGCTACCAGGGCGCCAGCGTGTTGCTGGCGCGGGAGAACTTTGGTTGCGGCTCCAGCCGTGAACATGCCCCTTGGGCGCTGGACGAGTACGGCTTCCGCAGCATCATTGCGCCAAGCTTTGCCGACATCTTCTTCAACAACAGCTTCAAGAACGGCTTGCTGCCGATCATTCTGAGCGATGAGGAAGTCGACGAGCTGTTCAAGCAGGTCGAAGCCAACCCGGGCTACCAGCTGACCATCGACCTGCAGGCGCAGGCGGTGACCCGCCCGGATGGCAAGGTGCTGCACTTCGAAATCGATGCGTTCCGCAAGCACTGCCTGCTCAACGGTCTGGACGATATCGGCCTGACCCTGCAGGACAGCGACGCGATCAAGGCCTTCGAAAGCAAGCACCGCGCCAGCCAGCCTTGGCTGTTCCGTGATGCCTGAAGTTCGTAGGTGACAGTGCGGGCCTCTTCGATCCTACAGACAGTTACGCGGTCGTTGTAGGCGCGGGTTTACCCGCGAAGAGGCCGGCACAGGCAACAAAAATCTAAAGGAACGAGACATGACCAGCACCCAGCACATCGATGTGGTCCAACGCCAGTTCGGCGAGCAGGCCAGCGCCTACCTCAGCAGTGCCGTGCACGCCCAAGGCAGTGAATTCGCCCTGCTGCAGGCTGAGCTGGCAGGGCAGGCCCATGCCCGCGTGCTGGACCTGGGCTGCGGTGCCGGTCATGTCAGCTTCCACGTCGCCCCGCTGGTTGCCGAAGTGGTCGCCTACGACCTCTCGCAGTCCATGCTCGACGTGGTCGCCAGCGCCGCCGCCGAGCGTGGCCTGGCCAATATCACGACCGAACGCGGCGCTGCCGAACGCCTGCCGTTCGCCGATGCTTCGTTCGACTTTGTCTTCAGCCGTTATTCGGCCCACCACTGGAGCGACCTGGGCCTGGCCCTGCGCGAGGTGCGCCGGGTGCTCAAGCCCGGTGGTGTGGCGGCGTTCATCGATGTGATGTCGCCGGGCAGCCCGCTGCTCGACACTTACCTGCAAACGGTCGAAGTGTTGCGCGACACCAGCCACGTGCGCGACTACTCCGCCGCCGAGTGGCAACGCCAGGTCAGCGAAGCCGGCCTGCACGTGCGCAGCCACACCCGCCAACCGTTGCGCCTGGAGTGGAGCACCTGGGTTGAGCGCATGCGCACCCCCGAGCCGATGCGCGTGGCCATCCGCCAGTTGCAGCAAGCCATGGGCGAAGAAGTACGGCAGTATTACCAGATCGAGGCCGACGGCTCATTCAGCACGGATGTGCTGGTGTTGTGGGCCGAGCGTTAAGCACTTTTCGGTGGGGCCCGCTTGGCCGCACCGCGTGAATGGATAGAGGAAAGCATGAGCAAGCAGATTCTGATTCTCCCAGGTGACGGTATCGGCCCGGAAATCATGGCCGAAGCGGTCAAGGTACTGGAGCTGGCCAACGACAAGTTCCAGCTCGGCTTCAGCCTGGCTCACGATGTGATCGGCGGCGCCGCCATCGACAAGCACGGTGTGCCGCTGGCCGACGAAACCCTGGAGCGTGCGCGCAAGGCCGATGCGGTGCTGCTGGGGGCTGTTGGCGGGCCGAAGTGGGACAAGATCGAGCGAGACATTCGCCCGGAGCGCGGCCTGCTGAAGATCCGTTCGCAACTGGGCCTGTTCGCCAACCTGCGCCCAGCCATCCTTTACCCGCAACTGGCCGATGCCTCGTCGCTGAAGCCGGAAATCGTGTCGGGCCTGGACATTCTCATCGTCCGTGAACTGACCGGCGGCATCTACTTCGGTGCCCCGCGTGGTCAGCGCGAGCTGGAAGGTGGCGAACGCCAGGCCTACGACACCCTGCCGTACAGCGAAAGCGAAGTGCGCCGCATTGCCCGTGTCGGTTTCGACATGGCCCGTGTGCGCGGCAAGAAGCTGTGCTCGGTGGACAAGGCCAACGTTCTGGCCTCCAGCCAGCTGTGGCGTGAAGTGGTCGAAGACGTGGCCAAGGACTACCCGGACGTGGAACTGAGCCACATGTACGTCGACAACGCTGCCATGCAGCTGGTGCGTGCACCCAAACAGTTCGACGTGATGGTGACCGACAACATGTTCGGTGACATTCTGTCGGATGAAGCTTCCATGTTGACCGGTTCCATCGGCATGCTGCCTTCGGCGTCTCTGGATGCCGACAACAAAGGCATGTACGAGCCTTGCCACGGCTCGGCACCGGACATCGCGGGCCTTGGTATCGCCAACCCACTGGCGACCATTCTGTCGGTGTCGATGATGTTGCGTTACAGCTTCAATCAGTCGGCTGCCGCCGAGGCGATCGAGAAGGCCGTGAGCCTGGTTCTGGACCAGGGGCTGCGTACCGGCGACATCTTCTCGGAAGGCTGCCGCAAAGTTGGTACGCAGGAAATGGGCGACGCAGTAGTCGCAGCGCTGCGGAATCTGTAATCTCTCTGGCCCGCCCCCCAAAATTCCCGGTGGCGGCCCACTTTTAGCAAAGGTGTAGTTGCGATGAAACGTGTAGGTCTGATCGGTTGGCGCGGTATGGTCGGTTCCGTGCTCATGCAGCGGATGCTGGAGGAGCAGGATTTCGACCTTATCGAGCCGGTGTTCTTCACTACCTCCAATGTTGGTGGCCAGGGTCCGAACGTGGGCAAGGATACAGCGCCCCTCAAGGACGCTTATTCGATTGAAGAACTCAAGACCCTCGACGTGATCCTGACCTGCCAGGGCGGCGACTACACCAACGAGGTCTTCCCCAAGCTGCGTGAAGCCGGCTGGCAGGGTTACTGGATCGACGCCGCTTCGTCCCTGCGCATGCAGGATGACGCGGTGATCATCCTTGACCCGGTCAACCGCAAGGTCATCGACCAGCAGCTGGACGCCGGTACCAAGAACTACATCGGTGGCAACTGCACTGTCAGCCTGATGCTGATGGGCTTGGGTGGCCTGTTCGAGGCCGGTCTGGTCGAGTGGATGAGCGCCATGACCTACCAGGCGGCTTCGGGTGCCGGTGCGCAGAACATGCGCGAGCTGATCAAGCAGATGGGTGCTACCCACGCGGCAGTGGCCGATGACCTGGCCAACCCGGCCAGCGCCATCCTCGATATCGACCGCAAGGTTGCCGAGACCATGCGCAGCGAAGCGTTCCCGACCGAGAACTTCGGCGTGCCGCTGGCGGGCAGCCTGATCCCGTGGATCGACAAGGAACTGCCGAACGGTCAGAGCCGCGAAGAGTGGAAGGCCCAGGCCGAAACCAACAAGATCCTCGGTCGCTTCAAGAGCCCGATCCCGGTCGACGGTATCTGCGTGCGCATCGGCGCCATGCGCTGCCACAGCCAGGCGCTGACAATCAAGCTGAACAAGGACGTGCCGATCGCCGACATCGAAGGCATGATCAGCCAGCACAACCCTTGGGTGAAGCTGGTGCCGAACCAGCGTGAAATCAGCATGCAGGAGCTGACCCCGACCAAGGTCACCGGCACCCTGAACATCCCGGTTGGTCGCCTGCGCAAGCTGAACATGGGTTCGCAGTACCTGGGCGCGTTCACCGTGGGTGACCAGCTGCTGTGGGGCGCCGCCGAACCGCTGCGCCGCATGTTGCGGATTCTGCTGGAGCGTTGATCGTTCAGGCTTTACCTGAAAAATACCGCACTGGTAACAGTGCGGTATTTTTTTATGCCTGAAGGTATGCATTTGGGTCGCGGGCCTAATCGCCGGATAATTCATGCCGCTGTTTAATGGCGAAATGTCTGCTCTGACAGAGTCGTTGCCGTTGCCGTTGCCGTTGCCGTTGCCGTTGCCGTTGCTTTTGCTTCTAAGTGCGCGGTAGTTCAGGCGACGCAGATTGCGACTTCAGGAGGCCGAGCGCAGGGCTTGCGGAGGGAGGTGACGGGCATGGATGCCCGTCAAGCGCTGGGCCCCAGGATGGGGCCTGCAGCGCGGTCCTCCCGGGAGCAAGCCCGGAGCGAGGGGACCCCGGAGCGTAGCGCAGGGGCCGGATGATGGGAGCCGACGGTTTTTGGTTCCTTTTTGCCACGACAAAAAGGGACCCGCCGTAAGGGCGGAAAGGTGACTATGCGCCACCTGCGTGAATGAATACCTACTCGGTGTGAATGCCCACATCCAAGAAGCAAGAAGCAAGAAGCAAGAAGCAAGAAGCAAATTCGTCTGTTTTGACTCAGCGAACAGTCCATTCACGATGGCGACACATACTCACCTTTTCGCCCTTACGGCGAGTCACTTTTT